>JACDDL010000205.1 GCA_013817045.1 Actinomycetota bacterium
GTCGTTGTGCACCTGCAGATAGTCCTCGATCGTCGTGATCAGGTCGGGGACGCTTGGGAACACGCCACGGCGGATCGCTTTGCCGGTGAGCTCCCGGAACCAACGCTCGACGAGGTTCAGCCACGACGACGAAGTAGGAGTGAAGTGGAGGTTGAAGCGCTTGTGCTTGGCGAGCCATTTCTTTACGTCCGGGTGCTTGTGGGTGGCGTAGTTGTCGAGGATGAGGTGGATCTGAAGCCCCTTGGGTACCTCGCGCTCGATTACACGCATGAATCTCAAGAACTCGGTGTGACGGTGACGCGGCAGGCATTGGCCGATGACCGTTCCGGTCAGCGCGTCGAGCGCGGCGAACAATGTCGTGGTCCGTTGCGCTTGTAGTCATGCGTCATGGTCTCGGCCCGACCCCTTTTCATCGGCAGGCCCGGCTGGGTCCGGTCGAGCGCCTGGATCTGGCTCTTCTCGTCCATGCACAAGACGACGGCCTTGTCCGGCGGGTTGAGGTAGAGCCCGACGATGTCTATGAGCTTTTCCTCAAAGTGTTGTCGTTGGACAGCTTGAAGGTGTCTACGAGATGCGGCTTGATCCTCCGAGCCGACCAGATGCGCTGGACGGTCGCCGAACTGACGCCGTGCCGACGCGCCATCGAGCGCGTGCTCCAGTGCGTCTCCCCCTTGGGCTTGGTGTGCAGCGTGTCATGGACGATCGACTCAACCTTGGCCCGGGGGATGGAAGCCTTGCGACCCCGACCCGGCCGCACCACGCCGATGGTGCCCAGGCCCTCTTTTTGAAAGCGACGCCGCCACTCGATCACACTGGAGCGGGACGCGTTGACACGTTCGGCGATCTCGGCATTGGCCACGCCGTCGGCTGCCAGCAGCAGCACCCTGGCGTTCTGGACCACCCGGTGTGGGTTGGTACGGGACTTCGCCAGCTCTTCCAGGATCCGGCGCTGGCCGGGCGACAACGACAGTGCTTCGGCCGGACGATGAGGCATCCACGGAGTGTAGCATGAACCGCGCGTCTATTTATGTATCACTACACTAGGCTACTCTAGTCGTCGCCCCTTTTTCCGAGACGAACAGGGTAGTGATAGGCGAGCATCTGAGGCAGCGTCAAAGCCGTAGTCACAGCTCGATCGAAGGGCGCCAATTCCGCGAGCCATCGGTTGTCCTCGATCAGATCGACCGTGCCGGTGTTGAATCGGATCGGGTTGCCCGAGACAGTGTGGTGTACGCCGAGCCGTACGCTCGTGTCCGAGACGAACGGCGTGGATTCGGGGGTTACGCCCACCATGTCTGTGATCTGCTCGACGATGCGACGGGGCTGCTTCACGAAGTCCTCATAACGGACAAGCATCGACCGGCTGCGGGGGTGTTTGCGCCGCACGGCATCGGCGCCAAGGTTCCCTACGGCCCACTGGAAGGCGCTTCCGGCCGGATTCTTGCCACCCATCTCTCCGGGAACCTCACGATCCGGATTGATTTTCGTTCGCCGTCGCGAGTTGGCGACGGCGCGCGGATCGCGAACCAAGTGCACGAAGTAGAGCTCGAAACCGGGCAGCAGACGCAGCAGGGCGCCGTCGGAGATTCTCTTGGACGAATCAACGATCACCTTTGCACCCGTGACATCGGCTACAGCTCTGTAGAGAGACGCCGTCGCACGTGCGTATGTGGCCAGTTCGTCCGAACCGAACTCCCCGACTCGTCGACGCAACAATCCTGCGGTGTGCTTTGTACTGACATTTCTTTGCTGCCGTTTGTAGTTGCGTCTTGCAGTTTCGCTCAGATCTTGATCCGCTACTCCTTTGAGCACCTGGGACCAAACCTCGCAGTCCTCAAGGGGTTGACCGCATCCACACCGCCGCTTTTCGAGCAGCCGCCTCCAGATGAAGCGCAGTTCACCCGCCGAAAAGTAGCCGTTCAGCTCCCCCAGGATGCTGTCGAGAATGGTGCTGCCCGATCTGGAAGACCCCAGGATGTACAGCACTTTCAAGCTGCGGTTGCCCGGCACATGTGATTCATGAGCTTCGGTCACGACACCTTCCATGAAGCGAGTGTAATGGCGATGGATGTCGAACCCCTTGGCCCGGCCACTCCACTACGATCTGCGCACGGAGCGCAGGGCTCGGCGCGCCAGGCGCTTTACCGAGCGGTGCCCCAGCGATACGAGTGACGGGGGGGCATGGCAGGCGCCCGGCGGAAGTCCGTGGCGGATGAGCTCTTTGCGGCACAGCTCCAGGTCGTAGTCGAGGGCGAAGAACGTCACCTGCTGCCGCTCGAGGTCGAGTAGAGCCATGCGGGCCCAGGGGTTGCGCTCGCGCGACTGTCCGATGCTCCCGGGATTCAACAGATGTCTGTCCCCGGCAAGTGGCATCGGCACTCGAGGAGTGAGCCTCCGCACTCCGCTTCGGTGCCCGTAAGCCATTGCTTTGTGTGTGTGACCTAGGAGCAGAGTCTGTGCTGCCGGGTCCATCTCGCCGAGGAGCTTCAGCTGCTGTGCTGCATCATCGTCCCGATAGATATAGCGCTCGGGGTCTTCGATCGAGCCGTGTGCCAGCCTGACGGCCGGCTCGACGCTCGCCTGCAAGGGGAGCGTCCCGAGATAGGCGGCAGCGTCAGGATCGAGCGCGGTGCGCGTCCACTCCAGTATCAACCTGGCGTGGTTCGACAATCTCGCATCGGGCAGCCTGTCGACGACCGCCAGATCTTGGTTTCCGGCCACGCAGACGGCACCCTCTGCGGCGATCTCGGCCACGCATTCGTTGGGCCAGGGGCCGTAACCGATCAGGTCGCCGGTGCACAGGAGACCATCGGTGCCTTGGCGGTGAAGCTCGGCAAGCCCCGCCCGGAGCGCCGGCAGGTTGCCGTGTATATCGGAGATGACGCCGTAGCGCAAGGGATCGAACCTCAGGGCCGAGCCGTGCGCCGCCGAAGTCTGCGCAGGGCGGCGGCCGCCCGGGCCCACAAGACCCCTCTGAGGAAGGGGAGCGGGTCATCCCAAGCCAACGTCGCCCGCGCATCACAGGTCAGGGCCCAGGGGAGCCACCGGACGAAAGAGATGCCCTCCCCCCTTGCGGCTTTGACATCGTTGAGCAGACGGCACCATCTGACGCCGGGCTCCGCCGGGCCCGTGCTCCGCCTTGTCCGTGCCACCATGTCGTCGTAGACGAGCGCCGGGAGGTTCACGCCTGCTTCGGCCCCCGGGTGATGCCACAGCGAGAAACGGGGATTGACCTCGAGCAGGTACAGGGTGCCCTCGGGCGAACGCTTGAAATCGAGCTTGGCCACACCCCGGAGGTCGAGCCGTTGTATGAGATCGGCCCCCAGAGACGCCACCTCGGCGCTTGCGGTGATCTCGAGCGCGGTGCTGTGGCCGTAGCCCTTCGGATAGGTGCGGATCTTCCGGCCCGTGAACGAGGCGACGATCGACCCATCGCGGTCTACATATGCGTGGTAGCTCTCGATGTTCGTCTCGGGTCCCTCGATCAGCTCCTGGGCCAGCAGCTCGACCCCCGACGACGCCAGGCGAGGCCACAACTCGGTCAGCTCCTCCCGGGACCGAACCTCGAGCGCCTTGGCTTCGCTCTGATTCAGCTCGGTGAATATCGGCATCCACGTGGCGGTTCGGCGTGTCAAGGGTTTGAGGATGAGTGGATAGGCAAGGTCGACATCGTCAGGATCGGCGCTTGCGGTGTGGACTTGCGTGCTCGGCGGGACCGGGAGCCCGAGGGTGCGTGCAAGAGTCCGGAAGCGAGCTTTGTCGACCAGATCCTCGACCAGCGCCCCATCGGGGACGACGAAGTGAAAGTAGCTTGCAAGACGGCCGCGGTGCCGGGATATGAGTAGGAGGTCCCAGTCTCCTTCGTAGAACAGGACCGGCTTTTTCGACTGGCCCCGGGCGAAATGGATGAGCTTGTCCACCAGGGCGCCGGATTCGTCGGAGGGATCCGCCCACTCGACGACCGCCCGGGTGAAGCGAGAATATCGAGGCGGGGCGCCGGGCGGTGCGACGGCGGCGCACGGTATATTGGCGAGCCCCAGGGGGCGCAGCAGGTCCATGTCTCCGATGACGCACGCTAGAGGTTGCTCTGGGGACACACTAATCTTCCTGGTTGGAGATTGGACTGGGGTTCGGGACCTTTCGTCCCCGAGCTGGAAACTATAGGCGGAGGCCACCGCTAACCTTGAGACGAGCGGGCACTTCTGCCGATGCCACGTTAACCGCCGCAATTGAAAGAGGGAGCCTGCAGGATCATGCAAGCGGTTCGCGACGCCTATATGTCAAACCAAAGAATCCGACGCCTGCTGCAGTGGGCCGGGCACCAACGCCTCGTGCTGCGTGTGCGAACGCGATACCTGACCCCGAACGATGCATTGCTCGCGACCTATCCGAGATCCGGTTCGACTTGGATGCGCTTTTTGTTATACGAGAGCCTAACGGGACAAAGCGCAAATTTCGATGTCGTCAACACCCACACGGGGCGCAATGCCCGCCGCGTTCTTCCCGGTGGCGGACGGGTTGTGGGCACTCACGATCCTTACTCTCATGGCGACCGGAAGGTCGTCTATCTGGCCCGGGACCCGCGCAGTGTTGTCGTCTCCGAGTACAAACTCGCAAGACGGCAAGGGAGCGATCAAAGCTTTGACGAGTTCTTCCTTGCTTTCCTCGAGGGCAGCACCAACCCATTCGGGTCCTGGGCGGATCACGTTCAATACTGGATGACGAGCGTGCCCGCACGTCGCGGCCACTTGCTCGTCGTCAAATTCGAAGAGCTCCGCAGCGAGCCAAAGGAAACTCTCGCCCGGGTGACGAACTTTCTCGGAGTTCCACTAGACCCGCCGACGATCGAGGCCGTCGTGCGCAACAACGCCGTCGAAAGGATGCGGGCAAAGGAGGACGTGGCCCCCAAGGACACGTTCAAGAGAGCGCGCTCTCATGAGATCAGATTTGTCAATGAAGGAGCGACGCAGGGATGGCAGCAGCAGATAAGCGCCGCACAGGCGGATCTCCTCCGGGAGCGCATGCAACCATCACTCGACCTCCTCGGTTACTAAGTGCACCTTTGCGCAAGCCCCGCCCTGAACGCTGGCGTTATTTCCGCGCAGGAGAACTAGTGCGCATTCTGGTCGGCCACTCTCGCTATCAATCCGGTCCTGTCTCCGGTGAGAATCGCGTCGTCGATGACGAGGTCGAGCTGTTGAGACGCGGGGGACACGACGTCCTGCTCTGGGATCCCGAAGCGGCGACTTCCTCGGGCTTCGGACTGGCAAAGACGGCTCAGCAGGCGGTGTGGGCGACCGAGAGCGTCGATCATCTTCGGCGCGCCATGCGCGAGCACAAACCGGACGTAG
>JACDDL010000206.1 GCA_013817045.1 Actinomycetota bacterium
GGTCAGGCTCGAGGGCTCCCTCGAGATGACCTACCGGCGGGGGAGCGACGCGTGGGAGGTGGGTTGGCGCAAGGGCATGTTATGGCCCGGAATCCCCGAAGCGTCGGCTTTCTCGACGAGCTATCGACTGCCCAAGCGGGCCCCGATCCTCGACCGTTCCGGACGGCGTCTGGCGACCGGCGCCGGCCCGGGCC
This sequence comes from Actinomycetota bacterium, assembly GCA_013817045.1. Lineage (GTDB taxonomy): Bacteria > Actinomycetota > CADDZG01 > CADDZG01 > WHSQ01 > JACDDL01. Next base: position 195 of record JACDDL010000206.1, read on the forward strand.
GCCGCTATCCCTACGGCGCGCTGGCGGGGGCGACGATCGGCCACCTGGCGCCGGCGCCGGCGACGGACTCGGGTGGCGCAACCCGCCGCGCCGGGGGACTCACCGGCGCCTCCGGTCTCGAGGGCGTCTTCGAGCCCAGGCTCCGGGGGACTCCTGGTTCTGTGCTGGCAGTGACCGACGCGAGGAACCGCCGGGTGGAGGTTCTGGGAAGGGTCGGCGGCGCGCCGGGGCGCCCGTTGAAGACGACTCTGGACGTCAAGGTGCAGCGCGCCGCAGAGCGGGCGTACGGCGGCACGACCGGCGGCGCAGTGGTCGTCGAGCCGTCCACTGGAGATCTTCTGGCGGTGGTCTCCTCCTCGCCCATCGACCCGAACGACTATGTGGGCGTTTCGGATGCCGAGCCTTTCAATCGGGCGTTGTCCGGCTTGTACCCTCCAGGCTCGGCGATGAAGGTGGTTACCGCCTCGGCGGCTCTCGATACGAACGTGGTGACACCGAGAACCAAAGTGACCGGGCCGGGCGAGTACAAGGGCGTCCGCAACTTCGAATCGGGTGTTTTCGGCACGATTCCCTTTTCCAAAGCCGTGCAGTTCAGCGTCAACACGGCCTTTGCCCAGGTAGCTGAAGAGCTCGGCTCGAAACCCCTTACCGCGTATGCGCGCCGCTTCGGTTTCAATCGCCCTCCGCCCGAGGCCGTGGCGGCGGCAACTTCGTCGTTCCCCTTTCCCGAGGATCTCTACAGCCTGATGTGGGGATCCATCGGACAGGCCCAGGTGCTCACCACCCCGCTCGAGATGGCGACCGTTGCGGCAACCGTGGCGAACAACGGAGTGAGGATGGAGCCTCGCACAGCGTTGGGGGAAGCGCCTGAAGGAAAGCGTGTTGTCTCTCGCGGCACTGCGCGCACCATGACGAAGCTCATGACGAGTGTCGTCGAGGGCGGCACCGGGGTGGGGGCGCAGATAAGCGGCGTGAAGGTTGCCGGGAAGACCGGGACCGCGGAGGTCGACGTCGACGGCGTGCGCATGAACCACGCCTGGTTCGTCTGTTTCGCTCCGGCCGGCGCGCCGAAAGTAGCGGTTGCGGTTGTGTCCGAGCTCGGAGGTGTGGGGGGCGAGGTTGCGGCTCCGCTGGCCCGTGACATTCTCCAGGGCGTGCTTCCGCTGGTGCGATGAGGGCGGTGATCCAGCGCGTCGCCCGCGCTCGAGTCGTCATCGGCAAGGATTCGGTGGGCTCGGTGGGAAAGGGCGTGCTGGTGTTGGTCGGTGTCTCGCCTCGTGACGGTGACGACGAGGTGCGATGGCTTGCCGACAAGGTGGCCAACCTGCGCATATTCTCAGACGAGGCCGGCAGAATGAATCGCTCGCTTCTGGAGATCGAGGGTGCCGCCCTGGTGGTCTCGCAGTTCACTCTCTACGGTGATGCGCGCAAGGGAAGGCGCCCCTCCTTCGTGCATGCTGCGGCTGGCCCCGACGCCGAGCGCCTGTATCAAGATGTGGCGAGCGGCCTCGAGTCTTTGGGAGTCAACACGGCGACCGGTGAGTTCGGAGCGGACATGCAGGTGGAGTTGATCAACGACGGTCCGGTGACCATCCTGCTCGACTCCGACAAGATGTTCTAGAAGGGGGAGGCAAATTCGTTGACGTTCGCACATCCCCGGTCGCGCCCGCCTCGGAACGCGGGTGAGAGGGAGGTTCTCGCTGGATGGCTCGACTATCACCGCGCGACTCTTCTCACGAAGCTGGAGGGGCTCGACGATGACCAACTCCGCCGGCCCATGGTGCCTTCCGGGGTGTGCTTGTTGGGGCTCGTGAAGCATCTCACCGCGGTGGAGCACGGTTGGTTCGTGGTCGACTTCGCCCAGGCCGAAGAGCAATACCTGTTCGTGCGCGCCGACGGCACCGAGGCGGACTTCACCATCGAACCGGGAGACACCACCGAGTCGGTGGTCTCGGGATACCTGCAGGCGTGCGAGCGCGGGCGGGCCGTGGTCGAAGCTGCGGGATCACTCGACGCCGCCGTGCAGCACCCGGAGGTGGGCGAGCTCGGCCTCCGCTGGGTGGTGACTCACATGATCGAGGAGACGGCCCGGCACAACGGCCACGCCGACATCATCCGCGAGCTGATCGACGGCGCCACCGGAGATTAGCCGTCGCCCCCGGCGGCCGAACGGGGTGCCCGTTCATTGCACTCTTGGGCCCGGTTACCGGGCCCCCTGGTGCAATGGACCCCTACTTCTCGGGCGGGCCGCACTCCACTGGCTCCCGGGCCGGCGCCCCGAAGCGCCCCTGCTTCGCCTCGGTCCGAAATGGTTACGCAGGCTGTGTCGTCACGATCGCCGAAGCGTCGCCGACGGCGCGACTCCGGCTTGTTCCTTCCATTGCATTCTTGAACCCGGTTACCGGGCTCCACGGTGCAATGGAACCAGATGAGGCTCCGAATGACGGCCGGACCTATACCTGGCCCGGTTTCCGGGGTCCCCGGTGCAATGGATCTCGAGTTTCTCCCGGGTGTGGTGTGCCCCACAACTCCGCGGCAATTCCTGTGGGGTCATTGCATCGTGGAAACGGGGCGTGCCGGCCAGTCCCTCGACGTCAAATGCTCGGTGGTCGCCGGAACCCAGTTCGGTGTCCTGAGCCGGCAGCAGATGTTCGCCTGCGGCGCCTCCTCCAGCGGGATCGCGCGCCGGCTGGCGAACGGAAAGCTCGAGACTGTCCACACAGGCGTGTACCGGGTCACGGGCTTCGGACGCACTTGGGAGCAATCCCTCATGGCCGCCTGCCTCGCGGCAGGGAGAGAGGCGGCGGGTTCACACCGAGCGGCGGCGACCTGCTGGGGACTCGAAGGAATCTCCGACCAGGTTGTCGAGGTGTCAACGGGGCGCCACCGGAACCCTCCCTCAGGTCCGAAGGTCATCGTCCATACCACCCGGCTTCCGAACCGTGACGTGTGCTGTCTCGGCCCGCTCCCCATGACGACGGTGACCCGCACCGTGATCGACCTGGCTGGTGTCGTCGATGGCGTGAGGCTCGAGGTGGCACTGGACGACGCTCTCAGAACCCGGCGTACCACCCTCGACCGGTTGGCCCGCCGGCTGAGCGAACTCGGGGGAAAGGGGCGGCCCGGTTCCGAGAAGCTGCGCATCCTGCTCGAAGAGCGTGACCCTTCTACGGCCCGGCTCGAGAGCGAGCTGGAGGCCAGAATGCTCCGTCTCCTCCGGCGCGCCGGGCTGCCGAGGCCGGTAACGCAGTATGTGATCAGGGAGGCCGGCAGGTTCGTGAGGAGGGTGGACTTCGCCTATCCGGAGCACCGGCTCGCGATCGAAACCTTCGGGTACCGCTATCATTCGGCGCGCCGGGATTGGCAACGCGACCTCGAACGAGGCAACAGGCTGCAACCCCTCGGCTGGCGGGAGCTGCGCTTCAGCTGGGACGACGTGCAGAGCCGGAGGCAACACGTCATAGCCCTGGTACGCCAGGGTCTCCTCGAAGGTCCGTTGCACCAACCGATACGAAAACCGGGCCCCGGAATGCAATGAACCAGTACGGGGGCTGAGCCACGGTCCCGAGGGCCAAGCCCTACGTTCCATTGCACCAAGCGACCCGGAAACCGGGCCCGGGAGTGCAACGGACCCGGACATGGCGCGCCGAGCCGTCAGTCCGGCACCCGGTGGCTTAGTCCTTCAGCACCCGGTGGCCTGCGTCGATGATCGCGTCCGGCGTCAGCCCGAACTGAGCCAGAACCTCCTCCGGCTTTCCCGAGGTGGCGTAGGTGTCCCCGATGTTCACGAAGGCCATCTTGGTGGGACGGCGCTCGGCGACCACCATCGACACGGTGGCCCCCAGCCCTCCCCAGGCCAGGTGCTCCTCCGCCACGACGATCCCGCGGGTCTCGTTAGCTGCCTGCTCGATCGCGGCAGTGTCGATGGGCTTGACGGTGTGCATGTCCAGGACGCGCGCCTCAATGCCCTCGGCGGCCAGACCCTCGGCGGCATCCAGCGCCATTGCGACCATGATCCCGTTGGCGATGATGGTCATGTCGTCCCCGTCTCTCAGCCGATTCGCTTTCCCCAGCTGAAAGTCGGCACCGTCTTCGTAGATCACCGGAACCTTGGAGCGTCCCAGACGAAGGAAGCTTGGGCCCTCGCGCTCGAGCATGGCTCTCGTTGCAGCCGACGCGCTTGCCGCATCCGCGGGAACGATCACGGTGAATCCGGGCAGAGCGCACGCCAGCGCGACATCCTCCACCGCCATCTGCGACGGCCCGTCCTCGCCGATCGAGATGCCTGCGTGCGTACCCACCAGCTTCACGTTCTGGTTCGGGAACGCCACCGACATGCGGATTTGATCGAATGCGTTGCCCAGCAGAAAGATCGCGAACGACGCCGCCACCGGAATCTTGCCGCTGGCGGAAAATCCGGAAGCGATCCCGATCAAATTGGATTCGGCGATGCCCACATTGAAGAAACGGTCCGGGTACTTCTCGGCGAATTTGCTCGTGAAGGTCGAGTTGTTCACGTCACCGTCAACGGCGACGATGCGCTCGTCACTCCCTGCCTCGGCGAGCGCTTCCCCGAAAGCTTCGCGCGGCGGTGCGCCGTCGGGGAGGTCGATTCTGGACAAGCCCAAGCTCATCGCTACGCTCCTATCTCCTGGAGAGCCTTCTCTGCTTCATCCGGCGGGAGCGCCTTGCCGTGCCAGCTCTCAGGAGTCTCCTCCAAAAGGGACACTCCTTTGCCTTTGACCGTATTGGCGACGATTGCCTGCGGCGCGCCGGACACACCGCGGGCCCAGTCAAAGGCCTTTGCTACTTCGTCGATCGAGTGGCCGTCGATAGTGGTCGCCTCCTACTGGAAGCCTTTGAACTTGGCGTCGAGTGGGTCGAGCGGCAGGACATCCTCGACGGCGGCGGTCTGCTGGAACTTGTTGTGATCGACTATGAAGGTGAGGTTGTCGAGCCCCTGATTGCCGGCGTACATGACGGCTTCCCATACCTGGCCCTCTTCGAGCTCCCCGTCGCCGGACATCACATAGACGCGCAGGTCGCGGCCGTCGAGGCGCGCTGCAAGTGCGTGCCCGACCCCGATCGACAAACCCTGACCCAGCGAACCGGTCGATGCTTCGACACCCGGAAGTCGAGCCATGTTGGGA
>JACDDL010000207.1 GCA_013817045.1 Actinomycetota bacterium
GCGGTCACTTGAGGAGACAACTTGGGTGGGGGCATGGGTAATGACTGTCGCAATGAACAGATGCCGACGGCAGTGGCGTCAGAGAAAGAGAGAGCAGACTGCTCTCAGAAAGTCTGAATCCGGGAAAACATACAAGCTTGGACCCAGCCTCGGAGACTAGTGTCGACCTCATTGCGGCTCTACAACGGCTGCCGGCCAGACAGCGCCAAGCCACAATTCTATATTACATAGCAGATCTGCCCATTCCCGTGGTAGCGGAACGGATGGGTCTCCACGAAGGGTCCGTCAAGGCACACCTTGCTCAAGCCCGTAAGCGACTTCGAAACCTAATGGAGGTAAGACATGTCTGATGACCTACGACGCCTTTTCAATCGCGCATCGATCGACTTCGATACGCCCGCACCTGATTATCGAGACGTGCTCCAGGGCGGCCGTCGGCGGCTTTGGACAAGACGCCTGGGCGCAGTCACCTTCCTGGTCGCTCTTTTGGTTGGGGGAGGAACCCTCGTGACGGGCCTCCCTTGGACCAACGAGTCCACCTCCGGCGATTCAACACAACCGGCTGCGCAAACGACTACACAATACGTGCCTGATACAAGGGTCGCCAGTTTCGCGGTACGCGCAATTGCCGATGCGGGATTACTAGACCCTAAAGGCACCTTCAATGACTACAAGGGGGTGGAAGAAGCAACGGGCGGTTGGCAGGTCAACTTCGACGCCTTTGTGTGTGGATCCGCAACGTGCGAACCCAATTCGGATGGCGACACCCAATTGTCTGTGCAGGTGGAGAATGGCGTGCTCTCCATATACGACGCAACGGGCCCGTTGCCAGACGATGCTACGCAGCGACTTCTTGATTTCAAAGAAGAACCTACTCCAGAAGGCGTTGATCTGCAGTTCCCTTTCCTGCGCATATCTGATTCACTGGACGAGGGTGTCAGCGTTATCGCCTCGCCTGTCTGGACAGGCCCCATTCCTGCTCGGGCTGCCCTCCAGGTGGACTGCCGCCTCAACATCCTGAACGAGGGTGGTGCCGTTGTCTTCGATCGCCTACTCGATGAGCCCCTGCCACAAACCGAGGAACAGCGTGCGGGAACCAAGTACGTCTGGGGCCTTCCCGAAAGCCTTAGGGACGAGGCAGCCCAAGCGAGTGTTGTTTGCCAAACAACCCCGTCATGAGTCATCGCCTTCTCTGAGCGGACGTTTAGTAGGAGGGGGTCGGTACCGGCTGGGTTACTGGCCCAGCACCTTGCCCAGCGCCTCGAGGCTGGCGACGTTGTGGCCCGGAAGGAACACGTCGATGTGGGGGAGCGCAGCGGCCATGCCCCGGGCGAGAGGTTGATACAACGGGCTGCCCTTGAGCGGGTTGACCCAGATCACCCGCCACGCCAGGCGCCCGAGACGCGCCATCTGCGCCGCTAGGACATCCGGGTCGCCCCTGTCGAGTCCATCCGAGCACAGAACCACCACGGCGCGCCGAAGCGCCACATGCTGACCGTACTCATCGAGCAATCCGCGGAGCGACTCGCCTATGCGGGTGCCCCCGTCCCAGTCCTGGACCGTGGCGGCGACTTCTTGAAGAGCGGCATCGGGGTCTCTGGTACTGAGCGCGCGTGTGACGCGGGTGAGGTGCGTACCGAAGCAAAACACCTCGACCTTCTGCCCTGCCGAGATGGCGGCGAAGGCGAACTGCATGAGGGCGCGGGAGTACGCCGACATCGAGCCGGACACATCGAGCACCAGGACAAGGGGGCGGACCTTGCGGCGGCGATCCCTGTAGGCGCGCCTGAACGGCTCGCCCTGAGTCCTGAGGGATGATCGAAGCGTGCGCGGAAGATCGAACCGCCGCGCCTTTACAGAGGGCCGCAGTCTGCGCGCGGTCCTCAATGGAACGCTCAACTTGAGGTGGCGAATCAGCAGCGCCGCGTGATTGCGCTCTTCTTCGGTGAGGGTGTCGAACGATTTGTCCCTTAGCATCTCGGTCCCGCTTGCGACCATGCGGATGTTCGCGTCGCCGGCAGCCTCGTCGGCTTCCGCAAAACCGGCGACGGCTCCTGCGTCGGTGCCTTCGATCGTTGTTTCATCTGCCGGCCGGTGGGTGCGGTCGAGCCAATCGAACAGCGACGACATGGTCTCGTCGAGCTCCGATCGGCCGAAGTACGCCCCGAAGGCGTTATCGAACAGCTCGGCATCCTCTGGCCGTGAAATCAGCGTGGCGCGCCCCGCCCAGTACAGACTCCTTCGATCCACGGGAGCGAGAACGCGGGTCGCGCTGCAGAAGTTGAGTATCCGGCCGGTGCCCACCGGTAGGCCGCGGGCGCGCAGCTCCCGGCCGAAGCCGACGAGGTGGGCGTAGTCATCCCCGGCCGGCATCGTCCTCCACGACGTCGTCAATGTGCCGGCGCACATACTCGAAGTCCTCATGGTCCTTGATGACCGCCCCGAGGGTCGCCTCTGCCGCTTCGTTGTCGAGATGCGGCGCGCCAAGGAAGGCCAGGCTGTTGGACCAGTCGATGGTTTCGGCGACGCCGGGGCGTTTGGCGACCTCCATGTTGCGAAGGCGCGCCACCGCTTGGGCGACCTCCCGTGCAAGGGGCTCGGCCACATGCGGGGCACGGACGCGGACGATTTCGACTTCGCGCTCGAGAGAAGGATGGTCGATCCAGTGATAGAGGCAGCGCCTTTTCAGTGCGTCGTGAAGGTCGCGCGTCCGGTTGGAGGTGATGATCACTGCGGGCGGTGCTGGAGCTGCAATCCGGCCGATCTCGGGAATGGTCACTGCGAACTCGGCCAGCACCTCGAGCAGAAAGGCTTCGAATTCGTCGTCGGCACGGTCGAGCTCATCGATCAGCAGCACGGCCCCGGAGCCGGCGCGGCATGCAGCCAGCAGCGGGCGTTCGACCAGGAACTGGGGGCCGAAAAGATCGGTGGCTGCCGCTCCTGCGGCGTCGGATGCTCGTATCGCGAGGAGTTGGCGCGAATAGTCCCACTCGTACAGGGCCTGGCTCGCGTCGATGCCTTCGTAGCACTGCAGACGGATGAGATTTCGGCCGAGCATCTCGGCCAGCACCTTGGCGACCTCGGTTTTCCCCACCCCCGCCTCGCCCTCGAGCAGCAGAGGCTTGTCGAGGGACAGCGCCAGGTAAATGGATGTCGTAAGGCCCCTGTCGGGCAGGTAGAGGTGCTGCCGCAGCCCGGCGGCGAGCTCTTCTACGGTTGAGAAGGGGAGGGCGGTCAAGCCCTCCCCTTCGTGTGGTCGATGCGGATCAGCGCGATAAGGCTTCCTCTAGGGCGCGCCGGGTGAACACCTTGGCCATCTCTTTACGGTACTCGGAGGAGCCAAGTGGATCGCTTACCGGATTGGTGCCTTCATCCGCCTGCTGTGCTGCCTCGGCAGGGTCGGCGCCACCGGCAAGTGCTTGCTCGACAGCGCCGGCGCGAAGCGGTGTCTCGCCCATGCTCGTGAGCGCTATCCGGGCGCCTCCGATGCTGCCGTTGGACCTTTGCACTACCGCCGCCACGCCGACCGTGGCCCAATCCTGAGCGCGGTGATGAAACTTCTGGTACGACCAACCGTGATCGGGGACCTTGGGAGCGCGTATCTCTGTGAGCAGGTCCTGAGGGCCGAGCGCGGTCTCGAAAATGCCCTTGAAGAAGTCTCCCGCCGGGATGGTTCGCTCTCCTTCGGCGCTCTGGACGACCATGGTGGCGTCCAGCGCGAGCAACACGGTCGGGAGATCGGATGCGGGGTCGCCGTGGGCGACGCTTCCTCCGATCGTGCCGCGATGGCGCACCTGGGGATCTCCAACCTCCCCCGCCGTGTGCGCAACGATGGGGCATTGGCGCACGAGGTCATTGTTGTTGTGGACGTCCTCGTACACGGTGCCGGCGCCGATTGCCATATGGTCGCCGCCATCCCTCACGTAGGAGAGGTCACGGATGCGGCCGATGTCGACCAGTGCAGAGGGTGCGGCGAACCTGAGCTTCATCAACGGTAGCAGTGAATGCCCTCCCGCAAGTATCTTGGCTTCGTCGCCGAAATTGTCGAGCAGCTCGATGGCGTGCTGGGGGTTTTCGGCTACCTCGTACTCGAACGCCGATGGAATCACGATCGCCCTCCCTTTGCTTGCTGAATGGCGTTGAAGACGCGTTCGGGAGTCACCGGCTTGTCGATGTCGGTTACGCCGAGCGGCGTTAGAGCGTCGATGGTTGCGTTGACCACGGCGGGGGGAGAGGCGATCGTGCCGGCCTCTCCGACGCCCTTGACGCCGAGCCGATTGGTGCTTGACGGAGTGACCGTATTCGCGGTGGCGAAGGTTGGAAGCTCGGCTGCCGACGGGATGCGGTAGTAGCCCATATGACTCGTGAGCAGCGCTCCGCTTTCGTCGTAGACCGCTTCTTCGTACATCGCCTCGGCGATGCCCTGCGCCACGCCTCCGTGCACCTGCCCTTCTACGATCATCGGATTGATGATCGTGCCGCAGTCGTCGACGCCCACGTACTTGACGATCTCGGACAATCCCGTCTCGGTGTCGATCTCGATGGCACATAGGTGGGCGCCGGCCGGGAAGGTGAAGTTGGGGGGGTCGAACACGTACGTCTCGTCGAGGCCCGGCTCCATCCCCTCGGGGAGGCTGTGCGCCGTCCACGCCGACAGAGCAATCTGCGGGATCGTCTTCGACTTGTCGGGTGCCCCCTTGACCTGGAACTTGCCGTCCACCCACTCGATGTCTTCTTCGGCGACCTCGAGCTCATGGGCGGCGATCTTCTGGGCTTTGTTCCTGATCTTGTCGGCCGCATAGTGGAGAGCGACTCCCCCAACAGAGAGGCTGCGGCTGCCGTAGGTGTCCATGCCGTAGTGGGATACATGCGTGTCGCCGTGGAACACCTCGACGTCGTCGAAGCCGACGCCGAGATCGTCCGCCACGATCTGGGACCACGAAGTCACGTGGCCTTGACCGTGAGGCGATGTCCCGGTCACGACCTCGATTTTGCCCGTCGGGCGGCACCGGATCGTAGCCGCCTCCCATCCGCCGGCGCCGTATCGCAGCGAGGCAAGGACCTGTGAGGGAGCAAGTCCGCACATCTCGATGTAGGTCGAGACACCGATGCCGAGCTGCTTTGAGTCACCCCGGTCGCGGCGCTCTTGCTGCTCGCGGCGCAATTCGTCGTAGCCGAACATCTCCATCGCCTTGTCGAGCGATGCCTTGTAGTTCCCGGAATCGAACTGCATCGTCGTCACGACCTCGGTCGCTTCCGTAAACGGCGGGAGGAAGTTCAGCCTGCGAAGCTCGGCCGGATCCTTGCCCACCTTTC
>JACDDL010000208.1 GCA_013817045.1 Actinomycetota bacterium
TTGAGCGGCATGTCGATATGGCGAACGCCGAGGTGGCTCAGCGCGTCGACCACCGCATTCTGAACCGCCGGAGTCGAACCGATCGTTCCCGACTCGCCGATCCCTTTGGCGCCCAGCGGATTCAACGTAGACGGTGTTTCGGTGTGAGCGGTCTCGAAATTGATGAGCTCTGCCGCCGTTGGCATTTCGTAAGAAGCGAGGTTGGCGGTGAGCGGATTGCCGTCCTGGTCATACACCACCTCCTCGAACAGCGCCTGCGCTACACCTTGCGCGACTCCTCCATGTACCTGCCCCTCGACCAACATCGGATTGAGGATACGTCCACAATCATCGACCGCTATGTGTCGCAGCAGTTCCGCCCGACCCGTCTCGGTGTCGACCTCGACTACCGCTATATGGGCGCCGAACGGATAGCTCATGGTGTCGTCGTCGTAGCCGAACTTATCGCCGGCCGACAGTCCGGGGGCCATTCCTTCGGGCAATCGAGCTGGATCCGAAGCGATCGAGGCAAGCTCTCCCCATCCGACAAGCGAATCCGGCACCCCGGCAATTCCGAAACGGCCGTCCTCGTACTGCACGATGTCTTCGACGCTCACCTCGAACAGATGGGACGCAAGCAGTTTCGCTTTCGCCAGTACGCCTTCGCTGGCACCGTGAACTGCACTGCCCCCGATCTGGAGCGAACGAGAGCCCATCGTCCCGTCTCCCTTTGCCGTGAGGCGGGTGTCGGAATGCACCACCCGGATTCGATCGTGTGGGATGTTCAGTTCTGCCGAAACGATCTGAGCCCACGCCGTCTCGTGTCCCTGACCATGGGGTGATGTGCCGGTTGTCGCAGTTGCGCTGCCATCCTGGTGGACCTCTACTGTGCTCGAGTCTGCGCCGAATCCAGTGAGCTCGACATAGCAGCTCAGGCCGATGCCGAGTTGCTTGACATCATCGGCGGCGCGCTGCTCCTGCTGCTGCTTGCGGAGCTTTTCATAGCCCGCCATCTCCAGCGCTTTGTCGAGTGAGGCTTGGTAGTCCCCGATGTCGTACCGGGCGCGTGATGCCGTCTTGTAGGGAAACGCCTCTTTGGGGATGAAGTTCCTTCGCCTCAGCTCGACCGGATCCATAAGGAGCTCCTGGGCGAGCAAGTCCATCGCCCGCTCGATCAATGCAGCCGCCTCCGGACGGCCTGCCCCGCGATAGGCAAAAGTGGGTGTGGTGTTCGTAGCCACACATAAGGTTTCGTAATGGATGTAGGGAATCCGGTAGACCCCCGAGGCCATCTGCCTGGTCAAAATGGAGAGGGACGACCCCTCGCCGGGATAAGCGCCCTGGTCGGCGATGTTTCGCACCTCGAGATCGGTGATTATTCCTTCCTTGGTTGCACCCAGTCGGACATGGTGCACCTGCCCGCGCCCCTGGGTCATTGCGACCATGCTCTCGCTTCGTGCTTCGACATACCGAACCGGCCGTCCAAGGCGATGTGCTATGGCTGCAACGACGATCTGCTCAGGATAGGTTGCGATCTTCGCGCCGAACCCGCCACCAACCGCCGGCGCGACGACGTGAACCTGCTCCTCTTCGAGATCCAACGCCTTTGAGATCTCCCGCGACATCCAGTGCGGCGCCTGGCAGGGAAGCCACATCTTCAGACCCCCCGAGTCTGAATCGGGAACGGCAAGGGCGCCGTTGGTCTCCATGGGAACAGCGGCGAGGCGTTGATTCACAAAGCGGCCCGTCACCACGACGTCGGGCTCTCTTTCCTTGGGCGCCCTGGTGGTGAAGCTGCGCTTCACCGCAACGTTGCTCCCGTACTGGGGAAACAATAAAGGCGCATCCTGGGCGACGGCCTTTTCCGGATCGACCACCACCGGGAGAGGGTCATAATCGACCATGACAAGCGCTGCAGCATCCATTGCCTCCGCGAGGGTGCCGGCCACCACGACCGCTATGGGTTCGCCGACGAAACGCACCGTGTCGGTCGCCAGCATTGGACGGGCAAAGACGTCCGGGACCTCATCTGAATTCTCGGGGGCGAGGTCGAGATCACCAGCTCTGTAGACGCCTACGACTCCCGGCATCCCTGCAGCCGATCCGCAATCGATATCACCGATGCGAGCATGAGCCATGAAAGAACGGACAAAAACGGCGTGAAGCGCGCCCTTTACAAACACGTCTTCGGTGTACTTGGCGGCGCCGGTCATGAGGCGCGGATCCTCGACTCGCCTAACCGGATGCCCCAGTATCGAACCTTGCATATCTGCTCTCTCTAATAACGCTGGCAGCGTGGGCAGTAGGTTGTTCCACGTCCACCCAGCACTATCTTTCTGAGCGGATTGCTGCAACGGGGACATGGTTCTCCACCTCGACCATATGCGAAAAGAAAACTTGCGTTGCGCCCGCTTGCTCCGTTGACCATCCGATAGTCGCTGAAGGAGGTGCCTTCACGGTCGATTGCCGCGCTGAGCACTTCCCTGATCGCCGTGTGGAGAAGTTGAGCCCTCTTCGGGCCCACACGCCGGGAGCCTGGGTGGATGCAAGCCACCCAGAGCGCTTCGTCCGCATAAATGTTGCCCACACCGGCGACAGGCCTCTGACTGAGCAAGAACGGCTTGACGGGAGCATTGGTGCGGGTCAGATCGAGGCTGAAGAGCGCGGGATCGAACTCCTGGGAAAGGGGTTCGGGGCCCAGGTGAACCAGAGTCGGAATGGTGTCGTAACGACCGGCGTCCACCACCGCAATTCGCCCAAAGCGACGGACGTCTTTGAAGATCAACCGGCGCCCGTTGTCGAGAGTGAGGCTTGCCCGCGTGTACGGATCGCTCACGTCGAAGCGAAACACCCCCGTCATCCCGAGGTGCATCACCAACTCGAGCCCTCGGTCCAGCGGCGATATCAAGAATTTGCCGCGCCGGCCCACGAAGGAGATCTTCCGGCCCCTCAACTCCTCGACCCGCTGAAATTGCCGAGGGACCATCGGGTGCGGATCCACCCACACGTCGAGCACCCGCCGCCCGCTCAACTCCGGGTCGAGCTGGCGACGCACCGATTCGACTTCTGGAAGCTCCGGCATATTCGATAGGTTACGAGTCATGGGAACTGCCGAACGCCCTTATGCCCCCGACCGCTTGCCGCTCAAGGAGGACATCGGTGCGGATCGATTCTTCGCCGTGGATATGCGGGTGGGTCGCATTGTGGAGGTCGAAGATTTCCCACAGGCTCGCAAGCCCTCTCTAAAACTGGCGGTCGACTTCGGGCCGGTCGTTGGTGTCATGAAGACGAGCGCGCAGGTCACCAACTACAGCTATGACGAACTGATGGGGCGGCTTGTTGTAGGGGCGATCAATCTGGGGCCCAGACGGATAGCCGGGTTCAAGAGTGAGTTCCTCGTGCTGGGGGCCATGGAGCCCGACGGGACTGTGAAGCTGCTCCGGGTGGAGCCGGACGTCGAGCCCGGCGCGCCGATCGCGTAGCTCCTTCAAGCCTTGTCTACGCCTCCCCTAGTAGGCCCCGTCTTCACCCTGGGACACGGGACGCGTTCGATCGAGGAACTGATCGGTCTTCTGAGCGAAGCCCGGGTAGGAGAGGTGGCAGATGTGCGCCGCTTTCCCGCCTCTAGACGCCATCCCCACTTCACGCGAGAGGCTTTGGAGCGGTCGCTCTCGAAAGCGGGCCTCGCCTATCGGTGGCATGGGGAGAGATTGGGCGGCCGTCGCAAGCACCAAAAGGGACAGTCCACACGCCACCCGGCCTGGCGAAACGATGCGTTCCGGGCTTACGCCGACTACATGGACACTCCGGAGTTTCGGCGAGGGCTATTGGAGTTGGAAGACGCGGCGCGCCGTGGCCCTCCCGTCGCAGTCATGTGCGCCGAAACACTGTGGTGGCGCTGTCATCGGCGTCTCATTGCCGACGCCCTCACGATCGACGGCTTCGAGACCGTTCACCTGATCGGCCCGGGGGCCAGTCAAGAGCACAAGCTCCACGATGGACTGCGCCTGGATACAAGCGGACACCCGGTGTACGACGTGGGAGTGGCAACCGAACTATTCCCCTGACCCTGGGCTTCCTCAGCGTAAGCGGGAGCATTCTCTGGGGCCAAACCGTTGCAGGGCGACCAGTTCGCCCCAAAATTGAGGGGGCTGAGCAAAGCCGGCACGGGTGGCAGTTGACTGCGCCTCTTGCCTGGGCCGCCCGCATGGGGTACAAGTGCCTGGGGCTAGGCGAAGCAGGCGGACGACATGGGGCATCCAGAAAAGTCAGCGGTTACCGGCAAGGATGGGTCTGGCACGGGCCCGGCTGGAGGCGCGCCGATGTCCCCGGTGAGGGCGTTCCTTCTGCTGCTGGCGCTTCTGGTGCTCGCCGGTGTGGTCCTGTTGATGACGACCCGCCCAGAGCGCGCCGAACCAATCCAGATGGAACGCTCCCAAGGCGCCGGAGAAAACGGGGTGACACCAGAAAGGCCCGAGAGCCGGCCAGAAGAGCGCCTCACCAAAGCCGAAGCCAAGAAGATCTTTGAGCGCCTAGATCAAGCGAGAATACGAGCTTACCGCCGCCGCAACTTGAAGCGAATTTCAGGGTTCCTGACATCCAACAGCCCTATTGAGAAGACAGTAAAAGAAGAGATACGACGTCTTCGCAAAGACTCGGTCTTGGATCGTACAGTGTTTGAGACAAGACGACTGTCGGTCAGGAGAATCACTCGCAAAACCATTGAGTTGGTCCAGGTGGTTGCCATTGACCCCATGTTCATCACCGACTCCGGCGAGGATCTAACGCTGAGCAGTGCCGCGGATAAAGACACCATCAAGTGGAAGCTTCGAAAAGATGACGGTGATTGGTTAATCCACAAAGGGCTCGTCATAGATCGAAAAAGGATTTCTCCAATCCAGTGAGATACATGGCGTTTTGCGTAATAGGTCTCTTTGTCTTGGGTTTCTCACCGACTGCCCGTGCCGATGACCCATCTGGAGACGCCAGCATTATGTCGCATGGACCGGGAAGCGCTACGGGCATTGTCGCTACATCAAATGCATACGGGACGTCGATTGTCCGCTCGTCAGGATCCGATGCAGGAGAGACAATAGAAACGGAATCTGGAATGCCTGCCCCTTCTTCTGAGACCCACTCCGTGAGTCATGGCGTCGACCCTTCCGCTCGGTATGTTGCTCCTGCTTATGTTCCTCCTCCTAACTGTCGCAGTGTTTACTTTCAGGCCCTCCTTACTCCCGGCTATCTCACCGGCACCGACTGTGTTCTGCCCCCGGACCCCTCCTCTCC
>JACDDL010000002.1 GCA_013817045.1 Actinomycetota bacterium
GGCCACGCTCTCCTGGGCGACCGCGGCCACGGTCCCTGCCGCCGTCACGACGGGGGCCCCTGTCGCCCCCGCTGCCGCCCACGGCCGACGCACGAGCTTCCTCGATCGACTGGCCCTGAGCCACCTTTCTATCGAGCCACGCCACCGGCGTCAGCGAGATGCGGCCCTGGCGGTCGAGCTCGGTTATCTCTACCTCGATCTGATCGCCGGCGTTGACTGCGTCTTCGACGCGTTCGATCCGGCCCTCACCCAGCTTGGAGATGTGGACGAGCCCGTCCCGGCCCGGTGCGATGTTGACGAACGCTCCAAAGGGCATGATCTTGACAACGCTGCCGAGGATCCTTTCGCCAACCTCAGGAAGCCTCGGGTCGACCAGATCTTCGATGAGCTTGGCCGCTTGCTGCGCCGACTCCGAGTCTCCCGAACCGATGCGGACGGTGCCATCGTCATCGATGTCGATCTCGACACCGGTCGTCGCCGTGATCATGTTGATGTTCTTACCCTTAGGGCCGATCACCTCGCCGATCTTGTCGACGGGAACCTTCAGACTCACCACCCGAGGTGCGTAGGGCGCAAGCTCCGGCCTGGGTGACTCGAGCCCCTTGTTCATCTCCGAGATGATGTGCAGACGCGCCTCGCGGGCCGCTTGAAGAGCCTGCCCGAGAACAGAGGCCGGAATACCCGAGATCTTCGTATCCAGTTGCAGAGCGGTGACGACCTCGTTCGTGCCGGCGACCTTGAAGTCCATGTCGCCGAACGCATCTTCATCCCCGAGGATGTCCGTCAACGTGACGTAGTCGTCCCCTTCGGCGATAAGTCCCATGGCGACTCCGCCCACGTGGGTCCCGCCCCGAATCGGCACACCCGCATCCATCAGCGCGAGCGAGGATCCGCACACGCTCGCCATCGATGTGGATCCGTTCGACGACAGTATTTCAGACACGACGCGCAACGCGTAGGGGAAGTCCTCTTTCGAGGGGACGACCGGAAGCAGAGACTTCTCTGCAAGCGCACCGTGACCGATGTCACGGCGCTTTGGGCCCCGCATGAACCCAGCCTCGCCGGTGGAGTAAGGGGGAAAGTTGTAGTGGTGCATGTAGCGCTTGCGCTCGTCCATGGAGAGGTCGTCGATCATTTGCTCCATCCGCTGCATGCCCAAGGTGGCAACCGACAGCGCCTGGGTCTCGCCCCGGGTGAAGAGCGCACTGCCGTGCACTCTCGGTACCACTCCGGTCTGCACCCAGATCGGCCGCACCTCATCGGTGCTTCGCCCGTCGAGCCGCACGTTGTCGTCGACTATCCGCCTGCGGACGAGCTTCTTGGTCAACGCGCGCAGCGCCGGCTTGATCATGTCAACCTGTCCCGGAAACTCCTCGGCAAGTCTTTCGGTCACTGCATCCGTTGTAAGGGCGAGCCGGCGGCGGCGCTCGCCCTTGTCGGTAATCGCGATCGCTTCGCGCACATCCGCTTCACTCTCGGCCCGGACACGTTCGAAGATCTCATCGGTGTAGTCGACGAGCAGCGCGAAGTCGGGCTGCTCGCCGTCAATGGTGCCCTTGGTCACGTCGACCAGTCCGGCGAGCTCCTCCTGAACGGCGATAACCTCGGCGATGTAGCCCTTGGCCGCCTCGATGCCCTCGGCGAGAAGCCGCTCATCGGGCGCGGTGGCGCCGGCCGCGATCAAATCGAAGCACTCTTCGGAAGCGGCCGACTCGATCATCATGATGTCGATTTCGCCGGTGGAGTTCTTGCGCCCCGCAATCACCAGCTCGATGGTTTCTTCCTCGCGCTCCTCGTAGCTCGCGTTGGCAACCCAGGATCCGCCGATGTGCGACAACCGAACCGCCCCAACCGGGCCCTGGAAAGGCATCGGTGAAAGCGCCAGCGCAGCGGACACCGCGTTGATAGCGAGGATGTCGGTGGGGTTCGCGTTGTCCACCGCGAGGATGGTCACGACGCAGTGAACCTCGTTTCGAAAGCCCGCCGGGAACGACGGGCGCATCGGCCGGTCGATGAGGCGGGCCTGTAGCGTCGCCTTCTCAGAGGACTTGCCCTCTCGGCGAAAGAATCCGCCCGGTATCTTGCCCGCTGCGTACATCCGCTCTTCCACATCGACGGTCAAGGGAAAGAAGTCCCCTTCCCCGCGCGGTGCAGAAGAAGTAGCGGTGGCCAGCAGCATGGTCTCTCCCGTCGACGCAATCACTGCGCCGTCGGCCTGGCCGGCGACCCTGCCGGTTTCCAGCTTCAATGTCTGGTCCCCGATCTTTCGCTCTACGGCGTTTGATTCGGGATTCATTGGTCTAGCCATTCGTTGGTTCCTTCCTGAAGAAGTCTTAGGCGCGCGCTGTGCGTCGCCCGGGACGGTGTTGGAGGAGAGGAGCCGGCCGATTTTCAGTGGTAAGACCGCCGAGGCTCATGGGAGCTTCAGACGGGCTTGCGACTGAACATCGACCGGTGGCTGTCCTCTCCGGTGTTGATCAGTTGGGCTCGAGGCCGGGGCTCTCCTTTCTCTCGATCACCGGTTCGCCAAGACAACGGTGCTCGCCCGAGGATCGCAGAGGGACCACGCTACCGGCGAAGGCCCAACTTGGAGATGAGCGCACGATAGCGTTCGACGTCCTCGCGCCTCAGATACGCCAACAGGCGGCGACGGCGTCCGACCATTCTGAGGAGCCCACGGCGTGAATGGTGGTCTTTGGGGTGCGTTCGCAGGTGCTCGGTCAGTTGGGTGATCTGATGGCTCAACACCGCCACCTGCACCTCGGGGGAGCCTGTGTCGCCCTGGCCCCGGGCATTTTCTTCGATCAGCTGTGTCTTCTCTTCTTTGAGCAGCGCCATACGCGCCTGTCTCCGTCCCTTCTGCAGTTGCTTCCCTGACAGGGCTGTGGGATACATCCACCAAGCCAACCCTCAGGGCTCGAGCGGTCATAGTAGCAGGTCATCGGGCGCGGGGCCCGTCGCCGACCCTTCGACCACCTTCCGGGTGGCGAGGACGTCACGGCCGATCTGGGCAACGAGATCCTCGGCGGAGTCGAACCGGATCTCGTCGCGCAGGCGCTCCCACAGCTCGACCCGCACCGGGCGCCCGTACAGATCACCGCTGAAACCGATCAGATAGGCCTCCAACCGGGGATGGACCGGCGCCTCGGAGGCGAACGTTGGGTTGACCCCGACATTGACCGCTGCCGTGAACCACTCGCCGCCGGTCCCGGCCCTGCCCGCATACACGCCGCTTGGCGGTTGTGCCAGCAAGGGGCCCAACCTCACGTTCGCAGTCGGGTACCCGAGCGACGTCCCCCTGCGGTCACCCCGCAACACGACGCCGTCCAGGTCCCACGGCCGGCCGAGAAGCCGTCTTGCCCCGGTAAGATCACCGGCCGCGATGGCCGCCCGCACGCGGGTGCTCGAGACCGGAGAACCCTCGAGCTCGAGCAGGTCCTCTATGTGCACCCTGAAGCCCAGGCCCTCCCCCAGCCTCTCCAATCGGGCGGCGTCTCCTGCCGCCCCGTGGCCAAACCTGAAGCCCCGGCCCACCCCTACGGCGCGAGCGCCGAGGCCCTCCGCGAGGACCTCGGTCACGAAACGCTCGGGGGCCCACGTTCTGAACGACTCGTCGAACGCCAGCACCACGAGCACCTCCAGTCCCAGCGCGGCCAGGAGCTCCTGCTTGCGGGCGAGGGGGGTGATGAGGGGCGGCACCTTGGCCGGGGCGAGCGTCTGGGTGGGATGCCGGTCCCAGGTCACGCCCGAGGACACCCACCCGCCGGCGCGGGCGCGGGCCACCCCGGCCCCCACCAGCCTCCTGTGCCCGAGATGGACTCCGTCGAAGGTCCCGATGACGACGGAGGCCTCTTTCGATCCCAAGGCCTCGGCCCGCAGCGCCTCGAGGCCGTGGATGGTCTTCACACGGGGACGACCCGTTCGGGGATCAGGGTGCCGGCGCGCCGGCGATAGACGGCCAGAAGCTCGCCGCCCGAAACCACGGCGACCGGCCCGTCGCCCGGGCCCTCCCCCCCGTGTCTCGGCTCGAGCAATTCGAGTGGCAGCGGCCGGCCGTTGGCCACCATCGCCCGCGCGGCGTCGTCCACCTCGACCCGCCCGAGGCCCCTTACCGCCTCGACGAGGGGCCGCAGGTGCCCGGCGCCGATCCGGTCGAGGGGCACGGAATCCGCCAGCGTGAAGCCGCCGGCTTCGGTGCGCCGCAGCGCCCGCAGATGCGCGCCGCAGCCGAGCTGCGCTCCCAGGTCGTGCACCAGGGCCCGCACGTAGGTGCCCGCCGAGCAGGTCACATCGAGCGTCGCCTCGGGGCGCGGGCCGGGCCGCCATCCGACCAAGCGGAGGGCGTGAACGTAGACCTGTCGCTCGGTGCGCTCGACCTCCTCACCCCGGCGCGCCTTGACGTGGAGCCGCTCGCCTTCGTGCTTGACCGCCGACACCATGGGTGGGACCTGGAGCACCGCACCGGTGAATCCGGGGAGGAGAGCCGCAACGTCCTGCTCCGAGGCGAGCACCGGACGCTCCTCGATCACCCGCCCTGAGGCGTCCTGGGACGAGGTCGTCACCCCAAGAGCGGCGTGGGCCAGATAGCGTTTGGGCACGCCCTGTGAGTAGGACAAGAAACGCGTCGCCTTGCCGAGCCCGCAGACGAGCACACCCGTTGCGTCGGGATCCAGCGTGCCGGCGTGCCCAACCTTCTTCGTGCGGAACCGGCGGCGCACCTCGTCCACGACGTCGTGCGAGGTCATCCCCGGTGGCTTGTCCACCACAAGCACGCCGTCGACCGAGGCCCTTGCGCCCGAGCCCATCGCGTTCAGCGTGAGAGATCCCGGCGGATGCCCACGACCGTGGCGTCGACATCGTCGGCGGTGAAACCGGCGGCGAGCTCGTGTCCGCCTCCGCCTCGGGCCCGTGCGATCTCTCCGACACTCCGAGGCCCCTTGGATCGAAGGCTCACCCGGAACTTGCCGTCGTCCTGCTGTTTGAAGATCGCTGCGACGTCGGCGTCCCGGGTGGAGCGAAGCGCATCGATCAGCCCCTCAGCCTCGTCCAGGCTCGTCCCCGTCGCCTCGAGATCCTCGAGGCGGACCCAGGAGTAGACAAACCCGGCGTCGGCCAGCAACTTGGCGCGCCCGAGCACGAGCCCGAGAAGCCTCAGGTAGGCAAACGGAAGCGATCCCCAGATCTCGCCAGCCAGGTCCGGTGCGGGAACGCCGAGCTCGAGCAGCTCGGAGGCCAGCCTGAGGGTCTCCGGAGAGGTGTTCGAGTACTGGAAGCGCCCCGTGTCGGTGACGACACCGGTCCAGAGACAGGTTGCGATGGCGCGGTCGATCTGAACTCCGCAATCCTGCAACAGCCGCATCATCAGCTCAGCGGAGGACGAAGCCGTGGGCACCACCAGGTTCAAGTTGCCGAACTGGTCATTGCCTGGATGATGATCGACGTTGATCGTGCATCTGCTGTCCGAGGCGCGCCCTTCCAGCTCGCCGAGACGGTCAGCGGCGCCGCAGTCGAGCGCCAGGAAGGTGTCTGTACGAGGGAGCGCCGCCGGTTGGGTCAGTGCCTCGTCGACGTGAAGGAAGTCGTAGCCGTAGGGGGACTTGGCAGGGCTGGTGCCCCAGCTCGCGAAGGCCCGCTTGCCGAGTTGCCGCAGCCCGAGGTACGCCGCCATCAGCGATCCGAGTGCGTCCCCGTCGGGGTTCACGTGGCACGCAATCGCCACCTCGTCGGCGGCGCACAGCGCCGACACCGCGGCGTCCCAGTCGGCCAGGTCATAGCGTGCGCTCATCGCTCTTCGAGGTGGATCTCGCGGAGCAGCGTCTCGACGCGCTCGGCCGTCTGGGCACGCCGATCCAGCTCGAAGGCGAGCTCGGGTAGATACTTCAGCCTCACCTGCCGGCCGAGCTCGCTCCGGATATACGGAGTGGCGCTCCTCAGCCCGGCCATCGTCCGCTCCTCTTCCTCCGGAGACCCAAGGACCGACACGAGCACACGAGCATGTCGTAAGTCGGTTGTCATGCGCACTCCGGTCACTGTTGCAAAACCGATGCGGGGGTCTTTGAGGTTCTGGATCGTCTCGCCGAGAACCTCTCGAGCGACCTCCTGGGCGCGTGCGACCCGCTGGCTCACAGATCCTCCAAGGCAACCACTTCGACCGACCGGTCGATGATCTCAGCGCTTCCCAAAGCAACTCGCCCCATAGTCTTCTCGACCTCCTGGAGGACCTTGCGACAATGCCCGGACGACTCGGCGACACAGCTCACTCCGAGAGCGCTTCGCTGCCACAGGTCCTGGTAGTCGACCTCGGCTATCGAGACATTGAACTTGTTCTGTACATTCGCAACCACCGATCGCACCACCTGGCGCTTGCCTTTGAGCGACCTGCAGTCCGGAATGAAGATGTCGAAACGGGCCACACCTATGAACACTGACGACCCGTTGTCTTAACGCGCAACTTCCTGCTCATCGAAGGCTTGGATCAGGTCGCCCTCCTTCACATCCTGAAAGCCTTCGAGTCCGATTCCACACTCGAAGCCCGTGGCGACCTCGCGCACGTCGTCTTTGAATCGTCTCAGGGACGAGACCCTGGTCTCGTAGATGATCGTCCCGTCGCGCACCAGGCGAGCCCTGCCGTTCCTGCGGATGACCCCTTCGAGGACCATGCAGCCCGCCACGAGCCCGAGACGCGGAACCCGGAACGTGGCCCTCACCTCTGCCTGGCCCAGAGGCACTTCCCGCACCTCAGGCCCAAGAAGGCCTCGCGCCGCATCGGCGATGTCCTGCACCGCTTGATAGATGACCCGGTAGGTGCGGATGTCTACGCCTCCGGCCTCCGCAAGCGCACGCGCCTGGGAATTCGCAACGACGTTGAATCCGATCACGATCGCATCGGAGGCCTGGGCAAGCGTGACATCGTTCTCGCTGATCCCGCCCACGCCTTTTCGCACGACGTTCAGCGACACCACACTTTGATCCATCTTGACCAGTTGGTCGTCCAGCGCCTCGACCGAGCCGTGCCCGTCGGCCTTCAGCAGGAGATTGAGCTCGGGCACCTCTCCCTCGCGGGTGGCGGCAAGCAGCGTCTGAAGCGATACCCCTCGGGCCGCACCCTGCTCGGTGATGCGGCGTTGGTGATCGCGTTCGCCGGCCAGACGACGAGCCTCCCGTTCGTCGTCCAGGGTGATGAACTCGTCCCCCGCCTCGGGAACCCCCTGCCAGCCCAGAACCTGCACGGGACGACCCGGTCCGGCAGCGGGCACAGCGTCGCTCCGCTCGTCGAGCATGGCTCGGACCCGGCCCCAGGCTGCGCCGGCGACGAGGGCATCGCCGGCGAAGAGCGTCCCTCGTTTGACCAGCAGGGTCGCCAGAGCACCTCGGCCACGATCGAGGTTGGCCTCGATCACAACGCCGCTCGCCTCCGCATCGGGGTTGGCCTTGAGGTCGAGCTGGATGTCGGCGATGAGCAGGATGTTCTCGAGCAGAAGATCGAGGTTGGTGCCCTGTTTGGCCGACACGTCGACGTAGACCGTCTCACCGCCCCATTCCTCGGGCAGAAGCCCGCGGTCGGCGAGCTGCTGCCTGACGCGGCTTGGATCGGCCTCCGGTCGGTCCACCTTGTTGACCGCCACGAGAATGGGGGCCCCGGCGGCCCGCGCGTGGTCGAGCGCCTCGACCGTTTGCGGCATCACGCCATCGTCGGCGGCAACGACCAACACGACGATGTCGGTCACCTGGGCGCCCCGCGCCCTCATGGAGGTGAACGCTTCGTGTCCCGGCGTGTCGATGAAGGAGATCACACGGTTCTCGAAGGTGACCTGATAGGCGCCGATGTGCTGGGTGATTCCCCCCGCCTCGCCGGCGGTGACCTCGGTCTTGCGAATTGCGTCCAGAATCGAGGTCTTGCCGTGATCGACATGGCCCATCACGGTGACGACGGGCGGGCGTGGCGCAACGTCCTGGTCCTCCTCGGGGGTGGGCGACGGGGCGCCCACGGTCGCCTCGGGCTCCCCGGGCTCGACAATCCGAATCGGCGCGCCGAGCTCGTCTCCCAACAGGACCAGGGCCTCGTCGCCTATGGACTGCGTGACGGTGACCATCTCGCCCATACCGAGCAAGACCTTCACGATCTCGGCCGGCGATCGCCCCACCGCATCGGCGAAGTCCCTGACGCTGACTCCCCTGGCAACGGTTACCGGGTCGGGCCCCGGCGGGGCTTCGGTCACCTCGATCGCGGGATCCGGGGCTTCAGCAGGCACCGGGGGTGGCGCCGGCACCGAAGCGTCTTCGACGACCGGCGCAGTGGCAGGCTCGGGCGCCGGCTCCGCGGCCGTCGCATCCGCCTCGACCGGGGTGGCGCCGTTGCTCAACTCGAGGCGCAATCTCTCCGCCAGGGGCTCGTCTATCGCGGAGGAATGACTCTTTGCGGGTTGGCCGATGGACTCGAGATGAGCCAGGACCTCGCGTGAGGAGATCCCCAGCTCTTTCGCCACCTCATGCACCCTCGGCCTGGCCATAGCTTCCTTTCTCCACCTGCCTTGCAGACACTCTTCTTCGGCTCGCGGACCGGTCGGCTCGGCGCGGCCTCGCCTCCGCCTGCGAACGTACCCGTCATGGGCGTGCTCGTTCGGCCCCGTGGTACCCGAACCATCTTAGACGGCCCGATAAGCGGCCACCCCCAGACGCGCCCGTCAACCACCAGCCTGCGGAGCGGACTCGGGTTGAGAAGTTTGCTCCTCCGCCGGCTCTGTTGCGGCTGCAGCGGCAGCGGCTTCCTCGGTCTCCCGCCGGACCTGGGCCTCCGACTTGATGTCCACCCTCAGGCCCGTAAGCCGCGCGGCAAGCCGTGCGTTCTGGCCCTCCTTGCCGATGGCCAGAGAGAGCTGGTAGTCCGGGACTATGACGAGGGCGGTCCCGCCGTCGCCGTCTATCTTCACCTGCTTCACCTTGGCCGGCGAAAGCGCGTTCGCCACGAACTCTTCGGGGTTGTCGACCCACTTGATGATGTCGATCTTCTCGCCCCGCAGCTCATTCATCACCATGCGCACTCGTGAGCCCTTCGCCCCCACACACGCGCCGACGGGGTCCACGTTGCGATCGTTGGACGCAACTGCGAACTTGGTGCGATGCCCGGGCTCACGCGCTACCGCCTTGATATCGACAACGCCTTCGAGGATCTCGGGTACCTCGAGCTCGAACAGTCGCTTGATCAAACCAGGGTGGGTGCGGGAAACGATGATCTGTGGCCCCCGAACCGACTTGCGGACCTCGACGATGTAAGCCTTCAGCCGCGCTCCATGCTCGTAGCGCTCGTGCGGAATCTGCTCGGACGGCGGCATCAGCGCCTCCGTCTTGTTGAGCTCGAGGATCGTGTAGCGGTGATCGTGCTGCTGCACGATGCCGGTGACTATGTCACCTTCCCGGCCTGCGTACTCCCCGAAGGTAATGTCCCGTTCAGCTTCCCGCAGACGTTGAAGGATCACCTGCTTTGCGGTCTGAGCTGCAATCCGCCCGAAGTCGGCAGGAGTGTCCTCCCACTCCTTTTCGACCGTGACTTCTTCGGTGTCCAGATCGATCTCGAGATCTTGGGCGTACACCGTCACATGCCCCGTCTCGCGTTCGATCACCGCCCGCGCGCCGCGGGTCTCGTCCTCCTGGGCGTTCTTGACCCGCAGGTATGCCTGAGCCAGCGCCCTTTCGATAGCTTCAACAAGGGTGTCGAACGAAACCCCGCGCTCCCGTTCGAGCTCGCGCAGAGAGTCCATGGGTATGTTCATGACGCTTGCCTTTCGTCGCATGGGAGTCTCATTCGGACTGCCATTCGAAAACCGTCCGGGCCATCTTCACCTGGTCGTACGGCACCTCGACCTGCGGCTCGCCGGAGTCGTCGGCGCCTTCCAGCACGATTTGCACCGCCGCCGTGCCCGCCGACCGAATCAGGCCGTCGATCCGGTGACTGCTTCCATTGAGCGGCCTCTTCGTCTTCATCGTCACCTTCTTGCCAACCGAGGCCGAAAAGTGCTCGGGCCGCTTGAGGCTCCTCTCGAGACCCGGCGACGACACCTCTAGCACATAGCGCCCGGGAAACGGATCTCTCAGGTCCAGTCCGCGCGAGAGCTCTTGGGATATCTCTGCCACCGTGTCGAGATCGACACCCTCCTCGCCGTCCACATACACCCGGACCACCGAGTTGCCGCGCCCTCCGCTCATCTCGACATCCCACAGCCTCAGATCGCGACGACCGGCCACGGACTCGGCGAGGTCTCGCACCTCCTCGAGTGCGCCCATCTCCCCCTCCTCTCGGCCGCCCCGCCTGCAGGCTCTTCGACGCTTTCCGGATGCCGGTCCACCCAACAGATAGGCCCCTCTTTCGAGGGGCCCCACTTCATTTGAAAAAAGACACTGAACCGCCGGCGACTTCGGACGCTTGTCACGAAGATGTTATCACAGAGGGTGCTGCGCAGCCTGTAGTTTGGGCCCCGTCGACGGCAGGTCCCACCCCACCCAGCACTGGAGAACGGCAATGGGCAAGAAGGCACGCAAGCGGCGGGCGCGCCGCAAGAACAAAGCCAACCACGGAAAGCGACCCCTCGCCGGCCGGAAGTAAGGGGGGCCCCGGGCTACTCCCCCGGCGGTCCCATCCCGATGGACATGGTCGGCGGACGCCGGCCGGCGCCTGTCACGACCGCGGCGTCACCGGTCGCCGTGGTGCCCGACGCCCTGATCTCATCGCCTATGCGCTGGGCCTCCTCGAGGACGCTCTGAACCAGCCGGTCGTGGGGCACCCAACCGATCTGCTTGCCCTTGGAGAAGAGCAATCCTCGCCCCGGGCCCGCAGCGATGCCGATGTCTGCGTCGCGCGCCTCGCCCGGCCCGTTCACCTCGCAGCCCATGACCGCTATCTGCATGGGCGGAAGATCCATCTTCTCGAGGGCGGCCTCGACCTCCTCGGTCAGGGCGACGACATCCAGCTCGGCGCGCCCGCACGAAGGACACGCCACCAGGTCCCCGGTGTCCTTTCGCAACCCGAGAGCGTTGAGGATCTGCTTGCCGTACTTCACCTCTTCGACCGGATCGGCGGTCAACGAAACCCGGATGGTGTCGCCGATGCCCTCGGCCAGGAGCGTCCCAATCCCCAGGGTGGACTTGACCACACCCTGTTTCGGGGTGCCCGCCTCGGTGACGCCCAGGTGAAGGGGGGCGTCGGTCCGATCGGCGAGGAGCCTGTAAGCCGCGATCATCTCGGGCACGTTCTGGTGCTTGACCGACACCTTGATGTCGTAGAAGCCCTGCTCTTCCAGCAGCCCGATCTCGTACAGGGCGCTCTCCACCAGGGCCTCGGCGGTGGGGCGCCCGTACTTGGCCACCAGCTTCCTGTCCAGCGAGCCCGCGTTGACGCCGATGCGGATGGGGATGCGGCGCTCCTTCGCGGCGTCCGCCACCTCCTTCACGTGTCTGGGGTTCCGGATGTTGCCCGGATTGAGGCGCAGGGCCTGGACGCCCGCTTCGACCGCCATCATCGCCAACCGCACCGAAAAGTGGATGTCGGCGACTATCGGGACCCCTCCCTCCTGAACGATCAGGGGAAGCGCCTTTGCGTCGGCTTCGTGCGGAACCGCGACCCTGACGATGTCGGCGCCCTGGGTCGCGAGCTCGTGGGTCTGGATCAGCGTCGCCTGGACATCATCGGTCTTGGTGGTCGTCATCGACTGGACCGACACCGGCGCGCCGTCACCAACCGGAACCGAGCCGACCATCACCCGCCGGGTCTTGCGACGCTCGAACGGAGGCACCTAGAACGGGACCCTGATCGGACGAGCGAGGTCGAGGTAGAGCACGGCGAGGAACAGCAGCACGAAGAACGAGATGACCGCCGCGGCCACGGGAATCAGGCGTCTGAGGTCGACCGCCTTGCCGGTGACGCCCTCCCAGGCGAGCACCGCGAGGTGACCACCGTCGAGAGGGGGAAGCGGCAGCAGGTTCATGATGCCGACGAAGATCGTGAAGCTCACGATCAGGCCCACGAACGCAAGGTACTGGCCGCGGGCGACGCTCTCTCCGGCGATCCGGCCGGCACCGACCAGCCCGAGGGGGCCTTCGTCCACCTCGCGCCGGCCCTCTCCGGTAATCGCGTCAAGGAGCTCGCCGCCGAAAACCATGCCGAAGACATCGCCGATACCGCGCACCGACATCACGCTGATCTCCCAGGTCCGGGTGGCGGAATCGGCCAGCGCCCCCGGAAGTGACTTCGTCTGATATTCGGGCTCGGGCTCGACCCCCAGGAAGCCCACCTTCTCCTCGCCGGCTCGGGCCGGCCGGAGATCCTCGCCCGGCCCCGCATAGGCGACGGGCCGCCCGTCTTTGAAGATCGCCTGCCCCAGGGTCGCCGTGACGTCGCGCCTGACGTCACCTCGCTCGACCGTGAAGGTCGCCTCTCGGCCGGCCCGGGTACGGATGTAGTCGCGTATGTCCGCCCATGAATCGGTGGGGCGCCCACCGACTCCGACGATGCGGTCCCCGGGGCGGATGCCGGCGGCCAGCGCCGGAGTGGCCGGCCCCCCGCCCCGCTGGACGGCTGCAATCTCGTTGCTTATTGCGCCCGTCGGGAACCCGATCGCCATCGCGGCGAACACCAGGATGACGAAGGCGACGACCCAGTGGGTGCCCGAGCCCGCAAGCAACAGGAAGGCGCGCTGCCACCGGGGCTTGGCCTGGTATGACCGGGTTCGGTCCTCGGGGGCGATGTCCTCGTAGGGATTCATCCCCAAGATCTTCACGAAGCCGCCGAGCGGCAGGGCTTTGATCCCGTATTCGGTCTCGCCCCTCTGAATCGACCAGATGGTCGGGCCGAATCCGACAAAGAACTGGGTGGCCTTGAACCCGAACGCCTTGGCGACCAGGAAGTGGCCAGACTCGTGGATCATCACCACGATCAGAATGGCGGCGATGAATAACAGGACTCCGGGGCTCACACACGCTCCTTGCTTCTCATAGGCCGTCTCGATCGGTCGTCGACGTTCCACTATCCGCAACCTGGCGAAGGGAGGCCCCCTTCCCGGCGACAGGCCAATTGTCACACGCCAGGCGGGCAACGTGAGGGGAGAGGATCAGGCCAGTTCGGCGACGAAGCGCAGGTACAGGAACACGACCGGTGCGCAGAGGATCATCGCATCCAGCCTGTCCAGGAACCCGCCGTGCCCGGGGAGCAGCCGCCCCGAGTCCTTGATCCCCACGGTTCGCTTGACCAGTGACTCGGCCAGGTCACCGACCGGTCCGAAGACCCCACACAGCGCGCCGAGCGCGATCCCGTCCGCGACTCCGAGGGGCGCCAACACGACCGCACAAATCCCTCCACCCACAAGCGAGCAAATGAGCCCGCCCGCGAAGCCCTCCCAGGACTTCCCCGGGGAGATCGAGGGGGCCATTCTGTGGGCGCCGAAGCGCGTCCCGGTGAAGTAGGCGCCGATGTCGTCGAGGGCTGCGATCAACACGAAGGCGACGAGCAATTGAAGGCCGTCGGGCCCCAGCACCAGAATCGAAGCCGCCCCGGCGGCGCCCCCTCCTATCCAGGTCACCCCGAGCACCGTCCAGGCCACATCGGAGGCCGCGTTGTGCCCCCTGCCCGGCCGGAGCGCCAGAAGGAAGGCGCCGAACATCGTGACCACGAGCACTGCGCCGACCAGCCCGGGCCGTTCGAAGTAGGCGACCGCAACCATGGCCCCGGCGCAGGCCAGGCCGAACGGCACGACCGGGCGCCCGCCGGCGCGCACCAGTCCGTCGAACAGCTCCCACAGGCAGACGAGTGCGACGGCGACGATGAGCGCAAAGAAGGCGGCTTGCCCAAGGAGGTAAACGACTCCCATCGCCCCGAGCAGGACGCCGGCCGTCGCAACCGCCTGAGCAAGCGAACGGCCGGCCGGCCCCCCTTTTGTCTGCGGCGGCGCCGGATCCAGGGAAGGGCTCCCCTCGTCCCCTCCCCTCGCTCTCACCGTCAGACCTCGGAAAGCTCTTCTTCCTTATGCTTCAGGTTGGCGTCGACTTCCGCCACATTCTGATCCGTGAGCTTCTGGAGGCGGTTTTCGGCCGCTCGCTCCTCGTCTTGGGAAAGGGAGCCGTCTTTCTTCATCCGCTCGAGATCCTGTTTGGCGTGGCGGCGAACACCGCGCACTGCGATGCGCCCCTCCTCGGCGCGCGTATGGGCCAGCCTGATGAGCTCCTTGCGGCGATCTTCGGTGAGCTGGGGGAAGGCCAGTCGCACCACCTGACCGTCGTTGCTCGGCATGATGCCCAGGTCTGATGCCTGCAGCGCCTTTTCGATTGCCGCGATGGAATTCGGGTCGTACGGCGCGATCACCAGCAGGCGCGGCTCTGGAACGGACATGTTCGCGACCTGATTCAGCGGCACCTGAGATCCGTAGTACTCGACCGAAATGCGATTCAGCAGTGAAGGGCTAGCGCGACCCGACCTGATCGAAGACAAGTCTTCTCGATTCACCGAGACGGCTTTCTTCATCTTGCCTTCGGCCTCCCTTAGGACTCCTTCTTTGTCCTCAACCATCCCGGCCCCTTCTAGGTTGCTCTGGATGCATGTCTAGACATTCGAATCGGAATGCACCCAGGTGCCCACGTCATCTCCGGACAAGACCCTGACGATGTTGCCATCTTTCAAGGAGAACACGATGATCGGCAGATCGTTGTCCATGCACAGCGATATCGCGGTTGAGTCCATCACCTTGAGACCGCGCTGGAGGACCTCGATATAGGACAGCGATCTGAACATCTTGGCGCCGGGATTGACATGGGGATCGGAGTCGTAGACTCCGTCGACCTGCGTGCCCTTGAGGATCGCGTCCGCGCCTATCTCCAACGCCCGGAGGGCAGCGGACGTGTCGGTGGAGAAGTACGGATTGCCCGTACCTCCGACAAAGATAACGACACGCCCTTTTTCGAGGTGTCGCATGGCGCGCCGCCGGATGTACGGCTCGGCCACCTCTTGCATCGAGATAGCGCTCTGGACGCGCGTCTGGACGCCCTCTTTCTCGAGAGCGTCCTGAAGCGCAAGCCCGTTGATGACCGTGGCGAGCATTCCCATGTAATCGGCGGTGGTCCGGTCGGTGCCCTGGGCGGAGGCGGAGAGCCCCCGCACTATGTTTCCACCACCTATGACGACGGCCAACTCGGTCCCGAGATTCTTGGCGTCGACCACTTGCCTCGCAATGGACACCACCGTTCGGGGATAGATTCCGACGCCAAGCTCCGGATCGGCGAATGCCTCTCCCGAAAGCTTGAGCAGAAGCCGTTTGAATTTGGGAGCAGCATCGACCGCAGTCACAAGGCTCTACGCCCCTCTTTCTTCACCGACCCGTACACGGCAAAAGCGTCCAATAGACACGTTCTCGCCCATACTGGAGCGCGCCTCGTCGATGAGCACGGTGATCGTCTTGCTCTTGTCCTGGATCCACTCTTGATCCTGAAGCACGTTGGCCTTGTAAAACGCCTCGAGCTTGCCCTTTACGATCTTGTCGATCACCTGCTCCGGCTTCCCCGAATCCTTCGCCTGCTTTGCGTAGATCGCGGACTCTTCGACGATGACATCGTGTGGCACCTCGTCTCGCGTCGTCCAGGACGGATCGGCAAAAGAGATGTGCATCGCCAGACTTTTCGCCAGTCGTTCGAATTCCTCGGTCTTGGCCACGAAGTCCGTCTCGCAGTTGAGCTCGATCAACACCCCGAGCTTGGGCGGATAGTTGGGGTCCGGTTTGTGCATGTATGAGTAAACGATGCCTTCACTTGCCTGCCGCCCGGTGCGTCTCGCCGCGTCGGCAAGGCCCTTTTCGCGCAGAATCCGCTTTGCTGCATCGATATCCCCGTTGGTCTCGGTAAGTGCCTTCTTGCAATCCATCATCCCGGCGCCTGTCGCGTCCCGGAGTGCCTTTACATCCTGTGCGGTGAAGCTGGCCATGTCGGTCGTTCTACCTTTCTCGCGTATTCGGCAAAGAGCCTGTCGTCTTGGTTCGCTCTCTCAAGCCCTTTGGGCCGCTTCTGTCGGGGCGGCCTCGTCGGAGATGCGCGCCGCCTCGTTCTGACCTGGAGGAGCTTCGTCCTGGGTTGTGGAGCCCGAGGGCTCTGTCCCCTCGGGAGAGGTGGGCTCCGGCTCCGCGGGGGCCCCGGCCGCAGGTGCGTCGGGGGTCTCGGTGCGAGCGGCTTCCTCCTCTGCCTCGAGTTGAAGCTCCCACTCCGCTTTTGGCTCCGATGCGACACCGGGAAGGACTTCGCCCGCAGATGGGGTCGCCGCAGCGCCCGCATCCTCTCCCGCCGCCGCCGGGCGCATGGATCTGCCTTCGATCGCAGCGTCGGCGATGATGCGGGTCAGCAAGGCGCCAGATCTGATCGCGTCGTCATTGCCCGGGATCGCATAGTCGACGTCGTCGGGATCACAGTTCGTATCCAGCACGGCCACGATGGGGATGCCGAGCTTCTTCGCCTCGCGGACTGCGATCTCCTCTTTCTTCGTGTCCAGCACGTAGATCGCATCGGGCGGCTTGTCCAGATCCCGCAGACCGCCGAGATTGCGGCTCAGCTTCTCGTACTCGCGCCGAAGGCTGAGGGCTTCTTTCTTGCTCATGGCGTCAAGCGAGCCGGTGGACACCATGTCTTCGAGCTCGCGCATGCGCTTTATGCGCTCGTGGATGGTGCGGAAGTTCGTGAGCATGCCGCCCAACCAACGGAAGTTGACGTAGGGCATGCCCGCTCTCTTCGCCTGGTCCTCGACCGCATCCTGCACCTGTCTCTTCGTCGCAACGAACAGGACGGTCCCCCCGCCCGCGACGAGATCTCGTATGAACTTGTATGAGCGTTCGATGCCCCCCATGGTCTGCTGGAGATCGAGAATGTAGATGCCGTTGCGCTCGGTGAATATGAAGCGCTTCATCTTGGGATTCCAACGACGCTTCTGATGGCCGAAATGAACTCCGGCCTCCAGAAGCTGCCTCATCGTGACGACGGGCATAGAAACATTCCTCCTTCGGTTATTGCCCGGCCTGGGCCGGATTCCTCCGTTCACCGACTCGGGCGGGCCCGAGACCGAAAACCCCAGACGCGCTAATAGACCCGGGGTAGGTGAACGTGTGTATTTTTGTAACCCTGTGGCAGCGCCACAAGGCTAACACGCTCCGATTCGGCCGGCCGGCGGAAGGGGCCTGGGTGCGGTGAGGTCTGGGCTGCGAAGAGGCCTGGGCTGTGGAGAGACTGTGCGCCCACCCTATCCGGCGTGGCTGGCCTCGTTGATGATCCCTCGCATGGCGAGCACCGCCTTGGTATGCATTTGGCAAACCCGC
Organism: Actinomycetota bacterium; assembly: GCA_013817045.1. Taxonomy (GTDB): domain Bacteria; phylum Actinomycetota; class CADDZG01; order CADDZG01; family WHSQ01; genus JACDDL01. The sequence continues at coordinate 17,331 of JACDDL010000002.1, forward strand.
GACTCAGTCACCCCCAGGACCTTGCCGATCTCCGCCAGCGTCATGGCCTCGTAGTAGTACAACGTGACAACCCACTTCTCCCGCTCGGGCAGGCGATTGACCGCTCGCGCCAGGATCTCCTTCATCTCCTCGGACTCGTATGCCTCCACGGGCCCTACGGCCTTGGTGTCCTCGAGCGTCTCTACCAGGGAAAGCCGGTCCCCTCGCTCGCCGTCGACCGACATCAGCTCGTCCAGGGCAATGAGAGAAACGCTCGTCAGCTGGGTGTAAGTGTGATTGAGGTCGTCGAGCGAGACCCCGAGCTCTCCGGCGACTTCGTGGTCGGACGGCGGCCGCTTCAGCTTGTTCTCGAGGCTCGTATACGCCTTCTCGACCTCGCGGGCTTTGAATCGCACCGACCTCGGCACCCAGTCGATGGCCCGCAACTCGTCGATGATGGCGCCCCGGATACGGCTGATGGCGTAAGTCTCGAACTTGATGCCGCGCTCGAGCTCGTATTTGTCGATTGCGTCGATCAGCCCAAAGATCCCGTAAGAGATCAAGTCCGCCTGCTCGATGTTCGAAGGGAGCCCAGCGGCAACCCGGCCGGCGACGTATTTGACCAGCGGCGAATAGTTGAGGATCAACACATCCCGATCAGCCGGCAAGGCGTTCTCCTTGTATCTGGTCCAGGCCGCCGTCACCGCATCGGGCTTGTGGGCCTTACGGGGGCCTGGGGTGCCCGCGGGCACCGCCGCCACCCTACGCCCGGGGATGGGTTTGCTCATATACAGTCCGTAGTCGCTCGGTGGAGACATGGGTGTAGATCTGCGTGGTGGCAAGGCTTGAATGTCCCAGCATCTCCTGCACCGCCCTGAGGTCGGCGCCTCCGTCAAGGAGGTGGGTTGCGAATGAGTGCCTCAGGACGTGAGGGCTCACCACAGGCGCTCCTTCGGCGCGCAGGAGCCGGGCGAGGGACGCTCGCACGGTGCGGGGGCCGAGACGGGCTCCCCGAAGGTTCAAGAACAGCGCCTCCGGCGCCTGTCCTCCACCCCGTTCCAACAGCCGGGTTCGGGCGTCTTGCAGGTAGAGCTCCAGGGCCGCTACGGCGGGCTCGCTCATAGGGACCTGCCGCTGCTTACGACCCTTCCCGGTCACCCGCACGCCGGCGGCGGCGAGATCGACATCCCCAAGATCGAGGCCACACACCTCGGCGACGCGCAGGCCGGACCCGTAGAGCAGCTCCAGAAGGGCCCTGTCCCGTAAGCCGACGGGATCGTCGGTGGGGGGAAGCTCGCAGAGCCGGGCCGCCTCCGCCGCCTTCAGCACCTGGGGCAGGGGGCGGTCGAGCTTCGGCGCGCCGATGCCCTCGGCCGGGTTGGTGGGAATGACGTCGTTGAGGACCGCCCAGCCGAGCAAGGAGCGGAGAGCGCTGACCTTGCGGGCGATGGACCGCCGCGCGTAGCCGAGCTGCGCCAGATAAGAGACATATCTACGCAGGAGCTTTCGGTCGACCCCATCCAGCCCCGCCGTGCCCCCGCGCCCGGCCCAGGAACCAAAGCCGGCGAGGTCGTGGCGATAGGCGGCAAGGGTGTGCGGCGAGACGTCGCGTTCCGCCTCGAGAGCGGACAGAAAAGCCGCCGACGTCGCCGCTATCGAATCAGTAGCCGCCTTCAGCTCGCTGGAGTCCATTTTCCGCTCTACTTCCTTCCGATGAGAGCTTCCGTGCGATTCTCGCGACGCGTCCGGGTAAGTGGGTAGGCTACTCGAATGCGCAGTGTACATGCTCAATGACGCTGAGTAACTAGCCCCCTCTCAGCCTTGACCCCGGGCCACTCCCCGCATCGACCTCCTAACGCTCCGGATTCTGCCCCCGCACGGCCTGCTTTACAACCCCCCTGCACACAGGTGCCCACGGGAACCCCTCTCGGGCTAACTCCAGCGGCCGACTCCGGAGCAAGGTTCACCCGGTTCGGTCGTCATGCGAGGGCCCGTGCCCCGGACTCGGTCAGGAGGTAACCGCCCCGCCCTCTGCTCACCAGCCCCCTCACCTCGAGCTTGGCCAAGGCCAGGGCGGCGCGCCCCGGTTGAACGTCGAGCCGGCCGGCGATTCCGTCCAGCGGGGTCGGCGTGTCCTCGAGGGCCGCCAGCACGTCTGCCTCGGCGCGATCCACGGGGACGGGCGACGGCGCCGAGCCCGGTGACGGCGACCACACCAGATTGGGCGCGAGGTCCTCGAGGATGTGGCGGGGATCGGTGATCAGGGAAGCGCGTGAGGTTCGAATCAACTCGTTGGGGCCGGCCGCCATCGGATTACGGGTGCTGCCGGGGACTGCGTACACAGAACGATCGAGGTCGAGAGCAAGCCGGGCGGTCACCAGCGCTCCGCTGGTTATGGCGCCTTCGACCACCACGACCCCGACGGAGAGCGCTGCGATGATCCTGTTGCGCGCCGGAAAATGCCGCTTCAGAGGCCCGACACCGGGCGGGTACTCCGAAACCACGGTTCCGCTCAGCGCGATCTGCTCCTTCAGACGCAGGTTCGGGGCCGGGTAGCCGATGTCGAGTCCACAGCCGAGCACCGCAACGGTGGTCCCACCAACCTCGAGCGCGGCGGCGTGGGCGACCGCATCGATGCCGACCGCGAGGCCCGAGACGATCCCGAAGCCCGCCTGCGCCAGGGTTCCCGCTATCGTGCGGGCGCTTTCGATCCCCGCCGCGGTCGGGCGTCTCGTCCCCACGACGGCCACCGCCGGTGCACTGTCGGCAAGCGGCGCACCGACTACGAAGAGCCGCTCGGGCGGCGACAGGGTCCCGGGCTCGGACAGGTGGGGCGGCCATTCCACATCAGACGGATGGACGGTGCGGTGTGGAGGCCCGGAGGGAACGGCCGTCACGCGCCCACCCCCATGTCGCCGTCGAGCGTGCGGTACGAGATGGCCTCGCCGACCTGCTCCTCGCCGATGTCGTCCGCTCCGGCAAGATCGGCAAGCGATCGCGCGACCCGCAGAACTCGGTCGATCCCCCGCCCGGAGAGTGCGAGGCTGTCGACGGCAAGCCCGACCATCGCCCGTGCTGCGGAGGAGAGGCGACAGGCGTCCTCGAGCTGGCGCTTCGAGGCCGAGGCATTGGTGGTGCGGGCCGAGCCGTACCTGTCCACCTGGAGAGCGCGTGCGGCCCGAACCCGCCGGCGCACGGCCTCGGAGGACTCGCCTTGCGGCGGGCCGAGAAGGTCTGCCTTGGACGGACGCGCCATAGCGATCTGAATGTCGAAGCGATCGAGAAGCGGCCCCGATAGCCTTGCCCGATAGACCTCGAGGGCATGGTGCGAGCAGCGACAGGCCCTCACGGAGCTCCCCGCGTAACCGCAGGGACACGGGTTCATGGCCGCGATCAACGAGAACCGGCACGGGTAGCAGATGGCGCCGCCCGCCCTGGCAATGCGAACCTGCCCTTCCTCCAGCGGAGACCGGAGGCTTTCCAGCACGTCGGCGCGGTACAGCGTCAGCTCGTCGAGGAACAATACGCCGTGGTGCGCCAAGCTCGCCTCTCCTGGCCGCGCCAGACCCGGGCCGCCACCGATCATTCCGGGCAGCGAGATGTTGTGGTGAGGCGTCCGGAATGCCCGCGACCGGAGCAGATGGGCACGCTCGCCCAGCAGTCCGGCGACCGAATGCACCCGTGTGACGTCGAGCGCCTCGTCGACCCCCATCGGCGGCAGGATGCCCGGGAGCCGGCGCGCCAGCATCGTCTTGCCGGACCCGGGGGGACCGATGAGCAGAAGATTGTGGCCGCCGGCGGCCGCCACCTCGAGCGCCCGCTTGGCGGCCCCGTGCCCGCGCACCTCCGCGAGTTCCTCGATGTCCTCCTGTGGCTGCAGGCCGTGAGCCGGGAGCGGAGGAGGAGTCCACCGGCCCTGGGCCCAGGCAATGCAGTCACGCAGGGTCTGGACCGGCACTATCTCGATCCCTTCGACCAGGGCGGCCTCGGCCGCGTTGGTCGCGGGACACATCAAGCCGCGCAACCCCGCTGTGCGGCAGGCGATGGCTGCCGCCAGAACTCCGCGCACCGGACGGACGGCACCGTCGAGGGCAAGCTCGCCCACTGCCACCCAGCCCGCCAACCGGGCGGGCTCGATGCGGTCCCGAGCGCTCAGGATGCCCAGCGCGAGCGGAAGGTCGAAGTGTGTGCCCTCTTTTCGAAGGGCACCGGGGGCCAGGTTGGCGACGAGCCTCGCAGCCTTCCATTCCTCGTCGCTCGAGACAAGGGCGGCGCGCGTGCGCTGTTCGGCCTCCCGAACCGACTTCGCCGGAAGGCCGACGATGGTGAAGCTCGGCACCCCGGTGCCGATGTGGATCTCGACCTCCACCACGTGGGCGTCGGTTCCGACCAGTGCAACGGATTGGGTCTTTGCGAGCATGGATCGCATCCGATCCCGGCTCGGGAAAACGCGGCTCCATCAAAGTAGCCGCCGGGTGTGACACCTCTCCTTCGCGCCGTCGAGGCAACCGCTGCCGAGCGCCCAGAACGGCCTAGAAGGCGTCCGCCAGTTGGATCACCCTCGGGGGCGCTCCCGGTAGGGCGGAAACCGTGACCACGTCGAAGCGGATCTCTGCCGGCCACGCCCGACGGGTCGCCAGCCAATGGCCGGCAAGCCGCCTGAGACGGCCCTGCTTGACGGGCCCGACCGCCTCGGAAGGGTCGCCCCAGCGATCGCTCGAGCGGGTCTTCACCTCACAGAAGACCAGCAGGGAACCTCTGCGCGCAACGATGTCCAGCTCCCCGATCCGGCAGCGGTAGTTGCGATCGACGATCGCAAAGCCCTGCCGGCGGTAGAGAGCGGCGGCGAGATCCTCCCCCGATTCGCCCAGCGCCCGGCGTGTGTCCACTATGGCGCTCACGGTAACGGCCGAGTGTGACGGACACGCTGGGTAGCGGCTCGAGGGTGGGGGTCTCTATCGCTCGATCCCGGGAGGCTGCGGCAGCAGGTCCCGCTCGGACACCTGAGCGAGCTCCTCGACATTGAGGTCCCTGAAGGTAACCACCTTCACGTCCGAGACGAAACGGGCCGGCCGGTGCATGTCCCACACCCAGGCATCGTGGAGCTCGACCTCGAACCAGACCTTTGCGCCGAGGTGCCGGGTGTCCACCTTCACCTCGTTTGCCAGATAGAAGCGCCGCTCGGTCTCCACGACGAACTTGAACATCGGCAGGACGTCTCGGTACTCCTTGTAGAGCTGGAGCTCCATTTCGGCCTCGTATTTCTCGAGGTCCTCGACGCTCATGGCACCCCCTCTGGCACTGGGCAGGTCTCCTCCCCAAAGTGTCGCGCCTTGGACGGATCGAACGAGCCATCCTCGTCCGGAAATCCAGTGACCCCGTAGAAGGAAAGGCGATGGATGGGCGACGGCCCGAAGCGCTTCAAGGCCGCCCAGTGCTCCGATGTCCCGTATCCCACATTGGTCGAGAACCCGTATTCGGGATGCCGGCGATGGTAGCGGCGCATGGACCTGTCCCGGTGGACCTTGGCGACGATCGAGGCGGCGGCGACGTTCTTCGAGACGGCGTCCGCCTTTTTTACCGCGAGGCCCGGCCATTGCAGGCGCTTCATCCTGAAGGCGTCGATCAGTACGTAGTCCGGGGTGAGCGAGAGGTTCTTGAGGGCCCTTCGGAGCGCCTGGAGATTGCATCTCTGCAGACCGGCGCGGTCGATCCTGGAGGGTTGCACCCGGACGATGGAGTATGCGAGGGCGAGGTCGAGGATTTGCCCGGCGAGGCGTTCCCTTTGCAATCGTGTGCATAGCTTCGAGTCCTTGAGGCCCGGTATCTCGGCGCCGGGGGGCAGGATAACGGCGGCCGCCACCAGCGGCCCGGCGAGGGCCCCCCGCCCCACCTCGTCCACTCCGGCAACCCGCATGAAGCCGGCCTCGGTGAGCCGTCTCTCCATCAGTCCCACCGCCTCAGAGGTCATCTCGGTACGGGACTCTAAACGCGTCGCCCTCGGTCACGCGGTCCAGGGGCCGTTTGACCGGGCCGGGAGTGGACGGAGACGCCAGGGTATGCCCCCTGGCTAGAGGCCGGAGAAGTCGACGGGCGGCCAGATCACCACGAAGGCGTGCCCCACGATCTTTTCCTGTTTGATGGGACCGATTACCCGTGAATCCTCCGAATTGCTCCGGTTGTCGCCCATAACGAAGATCTTCTCATCCGGCACGAGGCAGCCGTCCTCTGCCACGGCCATGTCGAGCCGCTTGCACCCTTTCGAGGTGACCTCGGGACTTGACCGATCCCGGTGTTGGAGGTAGGGCTCAGACGCCTGCTCGCCGTTGATCCACAACCTACGCGGAGTTCCCTCGTAGCGGATCGTGTCGCCGCCCACGGCCACTATCCGTTTGATGTAGTCCTCCTCCGAGGCGCTCGGGAGGCCGAGCAACTCGCGACCGAAATTCCGTACATCCTCATACCAGGGCAGGTCCGGCAGCTCGCGACCGAAAACCGACTTGGCAAAGACCACGACCTGCTGACGCTGGGGGTCTCCCAAGGCATAGCTCACCTTCTCCACGAGCACTCTGTCGCCGATCTGAAGCGTCGGCACCATCGAAGCAGACGGGATGAAGAACGCCTGTACCAAGAAGGTCTTGATGATGATTGCTATCCCGAAGGCCAAGAGCACCAGGATCGGAAGCTCTGTCAGATAACCGATGACCGAGGAGCTCCTGTTCTTGCGCCCACCGTCGCGCTCGGCCGCCGCTTCCTTTACCCCGGTCATACCAACGTTTGCCATAGGAAAAAGAGCGTAAGCCAAAGCGAGCGCTTACACGAGGGCGCCCCTGCGGCGCTCAAGCACAGCTTCATATTGCCGCTGCGGTTGAGCAGGCGTACGTCAGTTGCGCCGCTCTTTCACCTTGGCCTTCTTGCCGACTCGGGAACGCAGGTAGTAGAGCTTGGCGCGCCTCACCTGGCCGCGGGTCCGGACCTCTATCTTGGCAATCATCGGGGAATGGAGCGGAAAGGTGCGTTCGACTCCAACGCCGAATGAGACCTTGCGGACGGTGAATGTCTGGGAGAGCTGGCTCCCTCTGCGCCGGATGACCACGCCCTCGAACACCTGGACGCGCTCGCGCTCTCCCTCGACCACACGCACGTGCACCCGCACCGTGTCCCCGGGCCGAAACTCGGGCAGATCGGTCTTCAGATAGGGCCGCTCGACGATGTCGGTCGGGTTCATTGCGCGCTCCTTTTCCTAGAATCGAGGAGCCAGTCCACAGGGACGGACTCGCCGAAGGTCGTAGCCCGGACGGGATTCAGACCTCGAGGGGCGGGGCGATGTAGGCCCCCGACCTGGAGAATCGAACTCTTTTGCCTGGTCAGAGGGGGAGTTTAGCCTATGGGCCCCGGGTCTCGCGCGATCGCGGAGCTTGGGTGAGTGGGGTGACGTTGTGATTTAATCGCCCGGTTCGCTCCGCTGCCATGAGAGACGGGGGCCGGGTGGGGCGCCGTACGAAGGGCACTAGGGAGGTCGACATGGCACAGGACGGCGGCAGGAGGAGTGTCCCCAGGGTCTTGGTCAACTGGGCTGTTCTCGCTGGTCTCCTGATCTCGAGTCTTTCAGGTGTTGTCCCCGCCGCCGCTGCCCCTGCGGAGAAGGCCTCCCCGAACGGACAGGTCGTCGTGATCACGGTGAACGCTCGGCAGATTCTCAGACACAGCACAGCCCGAATGGAGCAGTTGGCGATCGCTTTGAGGAACCGTCCCACGGCCTCAGACGGCAATTACTATGCACCGGACGTCATCCTCGTGAACGAGGTCTCGGCCGCCGACCTGGCGACCGTGAGGAACCATCTGAACAACCTCTTTTCCAGCAACTACAAAACGTTTGGGGCAACCTCGGATGATGTCAAGACGAAGTTCTTGGTCAACTCCACGACGATGTCGACAACGTCGTCCCGGACCTGGGTCGACGACTGTATCTCCAGCGTCAAATACCAGCTCATCAATGTCAAAGAGGCATCGAGCGGCATTTCATTGACCGTCGGCGGCGTTCACTTCCGAGCGGATTACGGCGGTTCGGGCGGCAGCGTTTGCAAGAACCAGAACGCAAAGAAGGCCCGCAAGCAACTCGGGAGTCAAGGGACAAAGGGCTCTGTCATCGGCGACTTCAACAAGCGGGCAATGCTTACGGAAAGAGAATGCGACCCGGATGAGAGGTCGGGTGCTGAATCTTGGTACAAGGACATGACCGAGTATTCCTCCGTGGATCAACGTGCCTACGTCGATGCAGTGGGGGCCTACAACCGAGCGAGTGGTCTCACGATGTTCAATGAGTGGACTCATGAGCAGGAGGACCTCACCACTCTTTGCAACGGGACGACCGGATATCGCCGGAATCGCATCGACTACATCTTCGTCGGCACCACATTGCGGTCTCTCGAGGCCCACGCCGATCACCCAGGCTGGGCGAACGAGGCTCAGCCGGGAACCATAGGGTGCACGCCGGCGCCTCAATGCAAGTACTCGGACCACCGCTTCGTCTGGGGCCGTATCAGATTGTCGTAGTGGCGAGCTGCAACTTTTTACGGGCCGCGTGCCGAATCGCGACAGGGCGCGAGGGCGTTGATCGAGAGCAAAGGCTCTGAAGTAGCCCGGACGGGATTCGAACCCGTGATCTCCGCCTTGAGAGGGCGGCGTCCTCGGCCAACTAGACTACCGGGCCATGCCTCGTGCGCTGGGGCGCCTGGATTCGAACCAGGACTAACGGAACCAGAATCCGCCGGGCTGCCGGGTTACCCCACGCCCCAAAAAGCTCAAGAGGTCACCTGATTGTAGTGCCCGGCGAACGCCGTCATCCCGGCGACCACTGAAATATACCCTTCGAGCTGTTGGGCGCCGATACCCGGAGGGCTTCCCGGGACCGAGATCCGGCGCACAGGCCCCACAGCAGACACCCTCCTCACAGGGAGGAGAGCCGCGCCAGCGTTTCGGCGCGCCCCAGAATCTCGAGCGACTCGAACAGGGGCGGCGACACGAGCGTCCCGGTGACCGCCGCCCTGATCGGTTGAAAAGCCTGCTTTGGCTTTAGATCCCGCTCCGCCGCCACCCGGCGCAGGGTCTCCTCGATCGTTCCGGCGGTCCACTCCTCGGCGTGCCCCAGGGCGCCGGCGACCTCCTCGAGGTACGCTCCCTGGCCCTCCAGCAGCTTCGCCGCCTTGGCGTCGGGAGGAACCCGGCCGAACAGGAACCGCACCATCGGAGGTGCCTCCTCCAGTCGCTTGAGCCGCTCGTTCAGCAACGGGGCGACCGCAGCCAGGAGCCTCCTGCCCTCGTCCGAGTCGGCCGGAAGTCCCGCGTCGACGCAGACGGGTACGAGGCGCTCGGCCAAGGCCTGCGGGGACAGCAGGCGAATGTAGTGGCCGTTCAGCCACTCGAGCTTGGGGACGTCGAAGATGGCCGGATTCCTGGTCACGCGCTCGAGGGTGAACTTCGCAACCAGCTCGTCGACCGAGAAGATGTTGGTCTTCTCGTCGAAGGACCACCCCAGCAGGGCCAGGTAGTTGACCACCGCCTCGGGAAGGAAACCCATCCGCCGGTAGGCGCTGACGGCGACGTCCCCCCACCTCTTGGACAAAGGTTTGCCGTCGGGCGCCACGAGGAGCGGAAGATGCGCGAACACCGGAGGGTCGGTGACGCCCATCGCCTCGCGTATCAAGAGCTGCCTCGGTGTGGCCGCCACGAGATCCTCGCCTCGGACGATGTGGGTGATCTCCATCGCCACATCGTCGACCGCCGCCGCGAGCATGTACGTCGGCGAGCCGTCGGAGCGCTGGACGACGAAATCGGGGATCTGATCGGTGCGGGTGGCGATTGGACCGCGCACGACATCGTCGAAGGCGATCGTGCGGCCCTCCGGGGTCCGGAAGCGAAGGGCATGGCTCCGCCCCTCGGACTCGAACGCCGCCCGCTCGCTGTCGGTCAGGTTGCGGCATCTGCCGTCGTATCCGGGGGTGCGGCGGGCAGCATGGGCGCTCGCCCTGCGTTGCGCGAGCTCCCCGGCGGTGCAGTAACAGCGGTAGAGGTGGTTTGCGTCCTCGAGCGCAGCCGTCACCGCTCTGTATCGGTCAGAGCGCTCACTCTGGCGATAAGGCCCGTAGTCGCCGCCTACCCCGGGCCCTTCATCCCAGCTCAGGCCAAGCCAGCGGAGATCTTCGATGACGGCATCGAAGGCGTCCTGAGTGACGCGGCTCTGGTCGGTGTCCTCCACCCGAAGAACGAATACGCCCCCGTGCCGGCGGGCGAGGAGCCAGTTGTACAGCGCCGTGCGGGCGTTGCCGACGTGGATGGAGCCACTGGGCGCGGGCGCTATGCGGGTTCTTACGGTCCCTGGAGGCACCGGTCGAGGTTAGCCGAGGCGAGCGCCTCTGGAGATGAGCGCGGACCCGTGTCGTGTCCCGCACGGTGAAGCCCTGTGCAGCCGGAAGAGCCCGATCCCTGTTAGCGCTCAGGTCGTCGGAAGCGAGGCGGGATGTGTGTATTGGAGATCCGGGATGCTCGCCAACGCCTCGTCCGCAGACACCAGAGCCTCAACCTCATGCCGTATTGCGCTGGCCGCCAGCACCGCGTCGAATGCACCGATGGTCCCTTCCTTGAACACCCGAAGGCCGAGATCGAGATCGTCCTCGTCGACGACGTGCAGAGGAGAAAGGAGATGGACGAAGTCCATTGCGATCCCTACTGCGTCGGAGCGCGGCCGTCGCCGGGCGCGCACGTGCACGAACTCCTGAATGACCTCGACGGTCGTGGTGGCGGCAATCCGTCCATCGGCCACCGCCTGGACAATCCGGCGACACGGGGCTCGGAGTGCGTGGTGATCACCGACGGCGTAGACGAGCACCGTCGTGTCGAGCAGGATCACCTGCGTCGATCCCTCAGCGCCTCCAATTCCCTCCTGAGCCCCTCCGGACCGGGCACCTTCATGGGCTCGGCAGCAAGAATTCTGCGTCCCGCATCCTCCCGCCGTTCATCTCGAGGAGGAAGCGAACGGTCGATCGCCTCGCGAATGACCGAAGCAACGGAGACGCCCCTCTTACCTGCTCTTTCGGCAAGCCGCGCATAGCGCCCCTCATCGATGAGTATCTGTAGACGCCGGGACAACATACACATACAGTATCATACACATGATGGCTCGCCGCCATCCCAGGATTCGCATCTTTCAGGCTTGCATCTGCTGCATCCTGGAGCTCGGAGACCGGGCTTGGGAGTGCAATGAAAGTTGGCGGGCGGGGTTCTACAGGACGAAGTCGAGCCAGTCGTGGTACTTCTCGTCCTCGCCTTTGACTATGGCGAAGAACTTCTGCTGGATCGTGGTGGTCACCGGCCCCGGCTCCCCGATGATGCGTTGGTCGATCTCGCGCACCGGCGTCACCTCGGCGGCCGTTCCCGAACAGAACATCTCCTCGGCGAGGTAGAGGTCTGCCCGGGTAAGGAGGGTTTCCGAGAACGGGATGCCGAGGTCTGCGGCAATCGTCTTGATCGTCTCGCGCGTGATCCCGGCAAGCGGTCCGGCGCACAGCGGAGGCGTCAGGATCACACCGTCTTTGACCACGAACAGGTTTTCGCCGGTGGCCTCGGACACGTAACCCTCGGGGTTGAGCATCACGGCCTCGTCGTAGCCGGCGTGCAGGGCCTCGACCTTCGCCATCGCCGAGTTGACATAGGCGCCGGTCACCTTCGCCTGCGGGGGAATGATGTTGTGGTCGTGCCGGCGCCACGACGACACGGTCATGCGAACCCCATGCTCGAGCGCTTCATCCCCCAGATACGCGCCCCAGGGCCACACCGCTATCGAGACCTCGACGGGGTTGTTAGAAGGGTTGACTCCCATCTCGCCGTAACCCCGTATCGCGATGGGCCGCACATAGCAGGATCGGAGCCCGTTGGAGCGAATGAGGTCGTGGGTGGCGTCGACGAGATCATCGACCGAATAGGGAATGTCCATCAAGAAGATCCTCGCCGAACGCACCATACGATCCAGGTGATCGCGCAGCCGAAAAACCGCAGGGCCCCGCTCGGTCTCGTAGCACCTGATGCCCTCGAACACACCCGTGCCGTAGTGGAGCGCATGGGACAGCACGTGAACCGTCGCGTCCTTCCAGGGCACGAGCTTGCCGTTCATCCACACGACGTCGACCGGTTGCAGTGGCACCTTCGTCTCCTTCTCTACTCGTCCAGGACGATCAGGCGGGCGTCGCGTAGCTCCGCTCCGCTGATGATGCTGGTCAAGACCTCGGGGGGTATGGGCGAGTCGACCGCCATGCCCATGATCGCTTCTCCTCCTTCGGCGTAACGCCCTACCTGCATGTTGGCTACGTTAACCCCGGCCTCGCCGAGCAGCGTGCCGACGATCCCGATGATGCCCGGACGGTCTTCGTACCGGAAGAAAGCCATGTAGGGGGAAAACGCCATGTCGAGGTCGTGGCCGTAGATGCTGACCAGGCGTTCTGTATCTCGTTTGCCCACGAGCACTCCGGCGACCGAGACCATGTCGGAGGGCGAGCCGGCCTGCACCTGGATGTAGTTGACGTAGTCGAGGCTCTGGCTGGATTTGGACTCCTCGACCGAGATCCCCCGTTCGGAGGCCAGAAGCGGCGCATTGACGAACGTCACCGGCTCGTGCACGACCGAAGAGAACACCCCCTTGAGGCCGGCCAGCGTCAGGGCCCGTGTGTCGTGCTCGGCGATCTGCCCGAAATACCCGAATCGCAACGCTTCGATGCCGGGCCCCGCCAGCGAGGTGGCCACGCGCCCCAGCCGGTCGATCAAGCGAAGGTAGGGCCGGACGACGTCGGGGATGTCGGTCCCGACATCGAGGTTGACGGCGTACGGGACGAACTCACCGCGCAGCGCAAGACCCACCTGTTGGGCAATCGCGATGCCCGCCTTGTCCTGTGCTTCTGCGGTCGACGCACCAAGGTGCGGAGTCACCACGACATGGGGCAGCCCGAACAGGGGATGGTCGGTGACCGGCTCGTCCTCGAACACATCGACCGCAGCCCCCGCCACCCTTCCGTCCTTCAAGGCTCTCACCAGCGCGTCCTCGTCGACCAGGCCCCCGCGCGCCGTGTTGACCAAACGCAAGCCCGGGCGCGCCGCTGCAAGCTCGGGCTCGGAGATCAGACCAACGGTTTCTATGGTCCTCGGCAGGTGGATCGTCAGGAAGTCCGAGCGGGCGCACACCTGGGCCACGCCGGCCACCAGCTCGACGCCCATCTGGGCGGCGCGTCCCGGCGCCACATAAGGGTCGAAGGCAATCAGGCGCATCCCGAAGGCGCTCGCCCGCTGAGCCACCAGCGTCCCCACGCGTCCGAGCCCGATGATGCCCAGGGTCTTGCCGTGAAGCTCGACACCCTGCCACCGCTCGCGCTCCCACGAGCCCGCCGTAAGCGTCGCATGTGCCTGGGGGATGTTGCGCGCCAGCGCCAGCATCAGCCCCATGGTGTGCTCGGCCGCCGACAGCACATTGGATTGCGGCGCATTCACCACGAGGATGCCGTGGCGCGTCGCGGCGGCGACATCGACGTTGTCGAGCCCGATCCCGGCGCGCCCAACCACCTTGAGGTTCCCGGCCCGCTCCAGCAGGGCTGCATCGACCTGGGTGGCCGACCGGCTCACGAGAGCGTCGTAGTCGCCGATGATCTCGTTCAGCCCGCCGGCAGTCAGGCCCAGGCGCACGTCGACGTCCAGGTCCTCCCCGAGCATGGCGATACCCGCGGGTGACAGGTGTTCTGTGACCAGTACCTTCATGGGCCCGATGGTACTTCGGGCCGGCGGGGCCTCCCGGGCAGCCTCATCTCGCCAACACCCCGGTCACGTAGTCGATCGAACGGGTCAGCAGGCCGACATCGGCGGGTTCGACCGCCGGATACATCCCTACACGGAGTTGATTGCGCCCAAGCTTGCGGTAGGGCTCGGTGTCCACGATCCCGTTGGCGCGAAGAGCGGCGGACACATCCCCCGCCCGGATGGATTCGGCGAGGTCGATGGCGCCGACAACGGGACTGCGTGCCCGGGGGTCTGCGACGAACGGGCTCGCCCAGGCGCGGTCGTCGGCCCAGTCGTAGAGGATCTCGGCCGAGCGGGCGCAGCGGCCCACCGCCCACCCGAGCCCCCCGGAGGCGAGCAGCCATTCGATCTGCTCGACCATCAGGAACAGCGTCGCGAGCCCCGGAGTGTTGTAGGTCTGGTCCGCCCGGGAGTTTCGGAGCGCAGTCTGGAGGTCGAGCGACGGGGGGATGTACCTGCCGGAGGAGGCGATGCGGCCGATGCGATCCAGAGCCGCCGGCGAGCACAGGGCCACCCACAGCCCCCCGTCGGAGGCAAAGCATTTCTGGGGGGCGAAGTAGTAGACGTCGAAGTCCTCTGCCCTCACGGGCAGCCCTCCGGCGGCCGAGGTCGCGTCGACGGCGGTGAGGCCCCCTCCACCCACCCGCTCGACCGGCATCGTCACCCCGGTGGAGGTCTCGTTGTGGGTCAGGGCGTAGAGGTCGACGGTCTCCGAGGGGTGCGGCTCGGGGTGCGAACCCGGCTCGGCCGAGATTTCCTCCGGGCCATCGAGCCACGGGGCGAGGCGTGCGGCGCCCGCGCACTTCGCCGAGAACTCCCCGAACACGAGGTGCTGGCTGCGCGCCTCGATGAGGCCGAAGACCATTGCGTCCCAGAACGCCGTCGAGCCGCCGTTGCCCAGCACCACCTCGTAGTCCTCCGGGAGATCGAAAAGCGCGCGCAGGCCGTCCCGGGCCCGCCCCACCATCGAGCGAACGGGAAGCTGCCGGTGACTCGTTCCCAGGTAGCCGGGCGCTGCCTCGAGGAGCGCGGCGACCGCCTCGGGGCGCACCTTCGAGGGGCCGGAGCCGAAGCGTCCGTCGGACGGGCGGAGCTCGGGTGGGATGACGATGTCCTGGGAATTCACGGTCCTCAAACCTACCGGGAGGGTGGGTCGGCCCGGTTTAGAGTCTTTATTGCACCGACGAGCCCGGATACCGGGCTTCAGGATGAAATGGAACTCCTGTGACGGCGAAAGGGCGGTTTTTATGCACACCGAGGGGTTGTCTCGGCGGGTGGCGCAGATCTCGGAGTCCTCGACCCTTGCGATCGACTCGAAGGCCAAGGCGCTCAAGGCTGCGGGAGAGGACGTCATCGGATTCGGCGCCGGCGAGCCCGACTTCCCCACCCCCGAGCACATCGTCGAGGCCGCCGTCAAGGCCGCAGGCGACGTCCGCTTCCATCACTACACACCCGCCGGAGGTCTGCCCGAGCTGCGCGAGGCCATCGCCGACAAGACGGCGCGCGACTCGGGCCTCGAGGTGGACGCCTCACAGGTGCTCGTGTCCAACGGAGGCAAGCACGCCCTCTTCAACGCGTTCCTTTCGATCGTCGACCCGGGCGACGAGGTGCTGCTGCCCGCCCCCTACTGGGTGAGCTATCCCGAGCTCATACGTCTGGCAGGCGGGAGGGTCGTCGAGCTGCCGACCACCGAGGCCACCGGCTTCAAGCTGAGCGTCGAGGAGCTCGAGGCGGCGCGCACCGAGAACACCAAGGCGCTCGTGTTCGTGTCTCCCTCGAACCCCACCGGCGCGGTCTATCCGCCCGAGCAGGTCGCGGCGATAGGACGCTGGGCGGCGGAGCACGGCATCTGGGTCATAACCGACGAGATCTACGAGCACCTGGTCTACGGCGACAACAAATTCAGCTCGCTTCCGGTTCTGACGCCGGAGGCCGGCGACCGCTGCATCGTCATCAACGGAGTTGCGAAGACATACGCGATGACGGGATGGAGGGTGGGTTGGATGATCGGTCCGCC
Source organism: Actinomycetota bacterium (assembly GCA_013817045.1). GTDB lineage: Bacteria > Actinomycetota > CADDZG01 > CADDZG01 > WHSQ01 > JACDDL01. Next base: position 33,163 of record JACDDL010000002.1, read on the forward strand.
CGAGGTGATCAAAGCTGCGATGCGCCTTCAGTCACACGCGACCTCGAACGTCTCCAACATCGCACAGGCCGCCACCCTTGCTGCGGTCTCGGGCGACCTCTTTGCGGTCGCGATGATGCGCGACGCCTTCGACCGGCGCCGGCGCGCGATGCACCAGATGCTGAACGCCATCGACGGCGTCGTGTGCCATGAGCCCGAGGGCGCGTTCTACGCGTTCCCATCCTTCAAAGACGTTCTGGGCAGAAACATCGCCGGCACGCAGGTCGACGACGCATCGACCCTTGGCGAGGTCATTCTCGATCAGGCAAAGGTCGCAATCGTCCCGGGGGAAGGTTTCGGCGCGCCGGGCTACGCACGCCTCAGCTACGCGTTGGGCGACGACGACCTCGCCGAAGGAGTGCGCCGCATCGCAGAGCTGCTCGCGCGCTAGGGAAATCTCGGCCGCACTGCGATTCAGAGCCAGGCGAAGGTCAGGCGCGGCGCGCAGTGGTGCGGGCGCGCACCAGCCCGGCCAGGACGCGCACGTCGCGCATGAAGATGCGGCACATGATCGGTTTGAACAGCGTCATCCCCAGCGCGCCGACGACACCGAGCGGCGGCGTGAAGTGCTCACGCCAAACCAAGCGCGTCGATCCGTTCGACGGCAGGAGCTTCATGTCGGCGTGCCCGGACACCCATCCCAGATGTGCGATACCGAGCAACTGCCCCGGCTCCCATTGGGTGATGCGCACGCGGTCGCGCGTCTTGATCCCGCCGATAGAGATGGTGGCCTCCGCTTCGACTCCTATGCCCTCCCGGTGTGAGGAGACCACGGCGAAGTCGCTTGCCTCCAACATCCAATCGTCCTGGTGCTCCCAGTCCGTGATGAGCTCCCACACGATTTCCGGCGGGCCGGGGAGCATCGCCCTCATCTCGAGATCGATCGGCCAGCCTCGAAGAAGGGATCCGGGCACGGTCATCCCGCCAGCTTGGTGCGAAGCAGCTCGGTCACGAGCTTGGGGTTTGCGCTCCCCCCGGTCTTGCGCATGACTCTGCCGACCAGGAAGCCGATCGTGTTGAGTTGGCCGGCACGCACCTTGTCCGCAGCTTCGGGGTTCTCGGCGATCACCTCTTCGACCACCGCGTCGAGGACCGCCGTGTCGGACTCCTGCTCGAGTCCTTTGTCCTGCACGACCTCGGCCGCGTCGTCGCCCGTCTTGAACATGTGTCCCAGCACCTCTTTCGCCTGTTTGCCGGAGATCGCCCCGTCATCGACGAGCCCGACCAGGCCGGCAAGCTGGGCAGGCGCGATCTTGCATTCGGTCAGGTCGATGCCGGCCTCGTTCAACAGCCCGAAGAGATCCGCGATGATCCAGTTCACGATCTTCTTGGCATCGCCTCCGTAGGCCAACGCCGCTGCCTCGAACCACGCCGCCGTCGCCTTCGAGGACGCGAGCACGGCAACGTCCCCCGGCGGCAGTCCGTACGTCTGCTTCCATCTCACTCTGCGCTCGGCGGGCAATTCGGGCTGGCTTGCCCTCAGAGCCTCGACCCACTCATCCGCCGCTTCGAACGGGACCAGGTCTGGCTCGGGGAAGTAGCGGTAGTCGAACGCGTACTCCTTGGTGCGCAGCGAGGACGTCGTCCCGGTCTTCTCGTCGAAGTGACGGGTCTCCTGCACCAGCGTCTCACCCGCTTCGAGGGCCTTGCGCTGGCGTTCCTCTTCGTGCTCGAGCGCGCGGCCCACCGACCGGATCGAGTTCATGTTCTTTACTTCTACCTTCGCGCCGTGCTCGACCTCTCCGGCGCGCCGCACCGAGATGTTGGCGTCGACCCGCAAGGAGCCCTCCTCCATTCGCACGTCGGAAACTCCGAGCGCCTCGACGATGGCCCGCAGCTCGGCGACGAAAAGGCGAGCCTGTTCGGCCGTGTGAAGGTCGGGCTCGGTCACGATCTCGACCAACGGTGTCCCGGCGCGGTTGTAGTCCTCGAGTGAGTATTCGGAATCGGCGATGCGGCCCGAACCTCCGACGTGAAGGGACCCTCCGGTGTCCTCCTCGAGATGGACACGGGTTACGCCCACACTCACCGCCCCCGATTCACCATCCAAGGTGAGGTGCCCTTGCGTCGCCAACGGCAGCTCGTACTGCGTGATCTGATAGTTCTTGGGCATGTCGGGATAGAAGTAGTTCTTACGCGCGAACAGGGACCGCTTCGCGATGCTGCAGTTGAACGCGACCCCGATCCGTGTCGTGTACTCGATGGCGCGCTCGTTCACAACCGGCAGTGAACCGGGCAGGCCCAGGCACACCGGGCAGGTGCGGGTGTTGGGCTCGCCGCCGAACGCGACCTTGCAGCCGCAGAACATCTTCGATGCAGTTGCAAGCTCGACGTGGATCTCGAGCCCGATGGTGGTCTCGAGTGTGTGCGGCGGAGCGACGCTCACAGGTTAGGCCGCCCCTCGTCGGATTCCGCCCATCCGAGGTCCTGCTCGAACGCGTAGGCCGCCTGGAACATCGACCGTTCGTCGAGCACGGGAGCGATGATCTGCAGGCCCACCGGCAGCCCATCGTCCGGTGAGGTGCCACAGGGGACGCTCATGGCGGGAACCCCGGCGAGATTGACGGGAACCGTGTAGACATCCGAAAGGTACATGGACAGTGGATCCGCGGTGCGCTCACCGAGCTTGAATGCGGTGGTTGGAGAGGTGGGGCACACGATCAGATCAACCCGCTGAAAGGCGCGCTTCAGGTCCTCGACAATGAGCGTCCGCACCTTCTGGGCCTTGCCGTAGTAGGCGTCGTAGTAGCCCGCGGACAAGGCATAGGTCCCGATCATGATGCGGCGCTTGACCTCGGCGCCGAAGCCATCGGCGCGCGTCTTCGAGTTCATGGCGACGATGTCGGTGGCTACACGGCGCGGCCCGTAGCGAACGCCGTCGTAACGCGCCAGGTTGGAGGACGCCTCAGCCGGTGCGATCAGGTAGTACGCCGGGATCGCGTGCTCGAAAGAGGGAAGCGACACCTCCTCGAGCACAGCCCCGAGCCTCTCTAGGCGGCCGTAGGCGTCGTCGACCCGGGCCCTCACTCCCGGCTGTGATCCCTCGCCCCCGAATTCCTCGACCACGCCGATCCGTTTCCCGGCGATGCCCTCACCGAGGCCCTCGAGGAGATTCGGCGCGCCGTCCCGTATCGAGGTCGAGTCCCTGGGGTCGTGCCCGGCGGCCGTGCTCAACAGCGCAGCTGCGTCTTCAACCGAGCGCGTGAGGGGCCCCGCCTGATCAAGCGACGAAGCGAAGGCCACCATCCCGTAGCGGGATACGAGTCCGTAGGTGGGTTTGGCCCCGACGATTCCACACAGAGCGGCGGGTTGGCGCACCGAGCCACCGGTGTCGGTCCCCCACGCCCACGGGACAGCGCCCGCGGCCACGAGCGCGGCGGAACCGCCGCTGGAGCCTCCCGGCACCCTCGCCGGGTCCCACGGGTTCCTCGAGGGATGGAACCCCGAGTGCTCCGTGGAGGACCCCATGGCGAACTGGTCGAGGTTCGTCTTCCCGAACAGAGGCATGCCCGCGGCGCTGCATCGCTCGACCACCGTTGCGTCGTAGGGGGGGACCCACCTCTCGAGGATGCGCGAGCCCGCCGTCGTCGGGACATCCCGGGTGACGAAGATGTCCTTGTAGGCGACCGGGATCCCGTCCCACGGCGTCAACGCCTCCCCCCGGGCGCGCCGCGCGTCGGCGGCGGCCGCCCCGGTGAGGGCTCGCTCGTCGGTGCGCTGCAGGAACGCGGCGATGTGCGGCTCGACGTCGTCGCACCGCCGGATGATGGCCTCGGTCAGCTCCACCGAGGTCAGATCTCCGGCGTCGAGGCCCGCCGCAAGCTCGGTCGCCGGCCGCCAGTGAAGCGCCGGCGGCGTCATGCATCCTCGATTATGCGGGGAACCCTGAAGCGCCCGTCCTCGGCCTCAGGGGCGCTGCGCAGCGCATCCGATTGCGACAGCGACGGCGTGATCTCGTCCGGCCGGGAGGCGTTCACCAGGGGCAGCGGGTGGAGGGTCGGCTCGACCCCGTCGAGATCGAGGGCCTGGATACGCCCGGCGTGCCCGAGTATGTCGTCGAGCTCGGCCCGCATCCGGTCGCGCTCATCGTCATCGAGCGCCAGACGCGCCAGTCTCGCCACGTGGTCGACGGCCGCTCGGTCGATGCCCATGGCGAAGCATTTTAGGGGCTCGATGTGAACGCCTCAGACGGGCGCCGCGGCCGGCCTGCCCGAGCCACCCAGACACTTCTTGTCCGCTCCGTTCGCTTTCGGCGATCGAAGAGCCAAGGGACCAAAAGAGTGGGGCCCGGCGCCAAGGCCGGGCCCCTTCTTCGCTCTCCTGGTGTTAGTTCGTCCCTTACTTGACTTCCTCAATCATGGGGTGAGGGGTCCGAGCCCGAATGCGGCAGAGCCATGAACGGGAACCTGGCCAGGAAGGGCTTGTCGTTCGTGTCCACCGCGTCGAACGGTGCGACCCCGGCCGACTGGTTGTCGTCGCCCGTCAGGAGCGCCCCTTCGACAACCTGAAGGGAGATGTCGACGACATCGTCCTCCAGACGGCGGCCGTTCGGGTAACCGGCGTTGTCGCCGCCGATCACGCCCAGGCGTGAGCAACCCGATTGGCAGGGGTCGACCGACATGTTCAGGCGCAGCTGCTCGCTGGGGGTAACTCCAGGAGGCTGGTTGACCCCGTCGACGCCGGTCAGGAAGACCTCCACGAGGTCGTTGCGGCAGCGCGGCGGGTTGGCGTCGTTTCCGCAGGTATCGGGAGCGGGAAGACCGTAGATCGCCTCGATCACCTCGGGAAGCTCGGGCTCGAGGACGTAGCTGGCGAACTGCCCGTCCTGACTCGGCCTGGATGCGTTCCATCTGTCCTTGTCCCCGACGGGGATGACGACCTCGTTCACGAGCGGGTTGCCCAGCCGTGAGACCTGCACGAAGCTCCCGGTTCGGCTCTGGTCGCCGTCTTCCTCCTGCACCGTGAGGCGCTGGCGCGCCGCCGTGCTCCACACGCCGATGATCGGGTTGTCGCCCGGGTTGCGGCCCAATGCCAGCTCCCGCTTGGGGACCTGAAGGGCGAAGGTGTTCACGTTGAAGCCCGCCAGTGTGTCGTCGCCGATCTCCGAGCCATCCGTGCCGTAGATCAGGTCGAAGACGCGCAGATCGAGGAAGAACGGGTCGTCGGCCTGTCCGGCGAAGCTCTTGCTGGTTCCGTTATCGAAGGTGTAGATCCCTTCGTCTCGGAGAGCCTCATAGTCTGGCATCGATGCGTCGCCCACCCGGCTCGGGACGACGAACTTGTTGTTCAGGAGCTTCTCGATGTTGCCGTTGGGCCCGATGCGCGAGAGGTCGTAGGTCTGGTAGAAGAGCAAGTTGGGGTCGTTCAGGGACGTGACGGCGTTGTTGTTGTAGAGGAACGACTCCGGGTCCCTGTAGTGGTTGGTGAACACCCAGCGGTATTTGATGTCGGGCACGGCGTCGCCGTCGTTGTCGATCTTGATCTCGTACCGGGTTCCACGAGGGGCAAAGGAATAGAAGTTGGGGCCACCGGCCGGCTCCTGATTGGGAATCCAGTTGCTGATCAGCGCAACCCGATTCGGTGCATTGGGGTTGACGAACGCATAGACATCGGTGTTGTCGATCTGGGGATCCGCCGCGGTCAACGGCGCCTCCCGGTGCGAAGAAGCGTTTCCGGGGATCGGCACGAGTGCGGCCGCCGCCAACATCCCCACCAGGAGCAGCGCCGCTCCCAGGATCACGCCCCGACGCAGCAAGAAGTTCCTCGAAGTCATCAGACCCCTTTCATCGGGGCGCGCCCTTCCTTGGACGCACCGTCGGCACACGTTAACGGTCGGTGACCGAGGTTGGCAAGAAAAAAACCTCCTCAAAACGGCTCCGGGCGGGCCCTCGAGATCAAGGAAGGTTGAGGACCGCACGGGCGGTGAGCCAGAGGCCCACCGCGACGATTGCCGCGGCGCTCAGGACGGGCAGGAGGACCCCGGCGCGATGGCCCAGGCGGCCGGTGGCGAAGTCCCGCGCCCGCAGCACGAGAACGCCGACTGCGGTCAGTGCGGCCGCCAGGCCGATGCTGAAGGCGGTGACCAGGACGACGCCGAAGGCGATCCGGTCCAGGGCGACCGCACCCAGCAGCACGACCAGGGCCGTCGGCGACGGCAGCAGGCCACCCGACAGTGCAACCGCACCGAGGCCGCGCCACGAGAGCACGGGCGCGCCACCACCGCCTCGGGGGCCGTGGGAATGACCGCGGCCAACGGAATGAGCGGGCCCGGGCGGGTGGGCGTGACCGTGTGCGGTCGAGTCACCGTGGCCGGGCCCGGTCGAGTGAGGTGCCCGGTGCTCGTACGAATAGGCGCCAGGGTGCTCGTGGGAATGGGTGTGAGGGTGCCCGTGCTCGTGAGAGTGACCCCACTCCAGCCCGGCATTCAGTAGCGGGGCGGTACGGCTCGCCAGTAGCCACCCCCCCAGGCTGAGCACGACGACGCCGGTGGCCAGTGACAGCCACGGGTACACCGCCTCCGGGGCAAACAGGTTGGACGCCGCCAGGGTTGCCAACCCGAGGGCGACGACCGAGGCCGTGTGCATGAACGACACCGCCACCCCCACCAGCAGGGCGTCCTGCACCCGGCCCTGCGCGCCGACGAGATAGGCGGCCATGACGGTCTTTCCGTGCCCGGGCCCAAGGGCGTGCAGCGCGCCGAACGAGAGCGCCAGGAGCACCGCAACAAAGAAGAAAGGGGGTGACAGGGGCCGCTCGATCAACGCGGCGAAAGAGCCCCCGAGGGCGTCCGGGCGGCCACCCCCCTCGCTTGCCGAGCTCGATCCCCGGCCGCCGGCCGCCGCGGGGGCAACGATCAAATGAGCGGTGGTGACGTCGAACGGGCTCGACAGTAGGTCCTGAGGGTAGCGGCGCAACCGGTCGCTCGGGCTGGTGGACGGCACCGACGAGGATTCGATGCCCTGGCCGTCCACCGCCCGGGCGGTGACCTCCTTCCAGCCGAGCCGCTCGGGATCGGTGAAGTTGCGGTCCTCGTAGGCAAGCGCGGTGCGCTCCGAAGGCAGTTCCCCGCTGAAAGTGACTTCGATCCTGAGGGTGGATAGCCCGCCCTGGCCGGGACGAAGGCTCGCCCGGCAGTCACCGAGGGTCAGCGGCACCATCTCGCCGTCCGCAGTGAGCGTCACCTCCTGGATCAAGCTGCGGCCCAGCCCCTGTGCATAGCCGTCCAGCTCCTCACCGGCCAGGCCGCCGTCGCCATCGGCGTCGATACGGGGCTTCTCCTGGAAGGTGGGGATCTCGGCCATGTCGACGGTATAGAGGACGGTCACCCGATCCATCGAGATGACGAGGGCGCTCGAGCGGTTGATGGTGAAGTTTCCGAGGGGATGCGCCTGGGCCGCGGGCGTCGCAACCGTCAGAGAGAGCAGAACGCCGGCCGCAACCCCGGCGAACATCTTCACAGGCGGGCGCGCAGTCTCTGCAGCGTCCGGCGGGCCTGGGGCGCGTAGATCCAGGAGAAGTGCGGATTCATGGTCAACGCCTTCCGGAGGTGGTCGCGAGCTCCGGCCCGGTCGCCGAGACGCAGAGCGATCATCCCTGCGTGGTAGTGGAACAAACCGTTCCGTGTACCAAGACGCAGCGCCTCGTGCGAGTAACGGCGGGCCTCCCGGTAGCGGCCGGCCGTGTAGAGGGTCCACGCCAGTGCATCGGACGCCTGCACGCTGGGCCTCTTGGCGTAGCCGGAGCGCGCGTCCATCACCACCCGCTCGGACGCGAGACCATGGTCCGCGTTGAACAGGGCCACTTCGAGGTCGGTGTCGACCCCGTTCGCCCGCAGGAGGCGTTGGGTGGCCCGGACGAGGTCGTATTGGGCCCGCGCCTTCCGGCGCTCGCCCGCCAGGGCAAAGAGGTCGCCCGCCAGGATCGCGAACTCCGGCGCGGGGTATCCCGTCACGACGTCGGCAACCTGCCGTGCGGCCGCCCGTGGATGCCCCCGTGCGGCGTCGATCTTCGCCAGCCCGACCGGGGGCAGCGGGTAATCGGGGGCAAGCGCAGCCCCGTGACGGTAGGCCTGCTCGGCGTCGTCTACCCGGCCGCTCCCGAACAGCAGCTCACCGAGCTGGTAGTACGCCCACGCCCCATCTTCCGGGCTGCCCGAGGCGACACCCGTCGCCAGCCGCATGGCCTCGACGGCGCCGCGCACGTCTCCGGTCAGCTCCCGGGCGTAGGCGATGCGGGCATAGGAGGCGAGGTCGGGGCGCAGGTCGACCATGTCCTGGTACGCGGCCATCCCGTCCGAATAGCGCCCCAGCTCGAACAGAGCGTCTCCGATCAGACCCCGCGCGTAGGGGTTGTGGGGGTTGACCTGCTTCGCCCGCCGCCCCCACGCGAGGGCGCCCCGGAAGTCATGGCGGGCAGAGGCAAGCGCCCCCATACCCAGCATCGCCTCGTAGTTGTCGGACCGGTTGAGGGCGAGCGAACGCCGGAGCACACCGGCGGCCTTGACGTAGAAGCTCGGGTCGGCGCCGGCCCTGGCCTCCTGAAGGTAGGCGAGCCCCAGGGACGCGTACAGCCTCCAGTCCTCGCCCTCACCCTCCTTCAGCCGGCTCTGGAGCGCCGCGATCTGGCCGGCCGCACGGCCCCCGGTGGCCGGAGACAGAAGCGCGCCGGCATCCGGGGGGCTGCTTCCCCGCGCCTCCGGGGAGTTGCCCCGCAGAGAGGAGAGTGGAGCAAGGATTGCAACCCCCACGACCAGGGCCACGCCCAGCCCCACCGCCACCAGGATGCCGCCCGGTCTCCTCATTGCCTCCACAGTCTCGGTTGAGTTTCATTGCACCCACAGGCCCGGTCAACGGGTCCGAATGTGCAAAGGAGCCCCAAGCCGGGCCGGCGCCTCCAGAGTCCCGGTAGATCCTCGCGCCACGGGCCGGCTACACCAATTGGTCGCGTCCCTTACGGATCATCACGGTCCCCGTCGCCGGCGCCCAGGATCTCGTGCGTCAGGTCGGTTGCGGCGATCGCAGCCGCCCATCCCTCGGCGGGGTGCTCCACGGCGAGCCGCAACGACCACCCCTCGTCGGGGGCTCCCTCATCGAAGCGGTGCCAGCGCAGGGGCCCCAGGGCACTCTCGACCACCTCGGCCGCCGCGGGCCAGCCGGTTGCAGCGGTGATCCCCGCCGTGTACCAGGCGAGCGAGCGCCCCAGTGCGGCGCCCCGGCGCCGCCCGTGCGCACCTCCGCTTGCGGCGGCCCACGCCATCCGCTGGAGGGCCTCCGCTGGCTCCAGCGCGCCCAT
>JACDDL010000209.1 GCA_013817045.1 Actinomycetota bacterium
GGCCGGGTGGGGGGCGGGCCGGGTGGGGGGCGGGCCGGGTGTGGGGCGGGCCGGGTTTGGCGCGGGCCGGGTGGCCCACGGCTACAGTGCCGGCGGGGGTTGGCTAGACGGTTACGGGTCCGCTGCCGGGTCCCGGCGTGCTGCTGCGCCGGTTGGATTCGAGGCGCCGGTTCGCGACCTCGAGCAAGCCTCCCGTCATCGAACTTACCCGCAGGCGATTCCTCTGCCGCGACGACCAGCGGTTGAGCTCCAACGCACCGGCCGCTCCCACCATTAGCCAAAACAAGGATTTGATCATTGCGACACCCTACCCCGAGCCGGCCGGGCGCCGCGGCGCGCCGAGACGCGTCGCGTCTGCCTCGAGGCTCCATTTCACTCTGGAGCCCGGTTTCCGGGCTCGCCGGTGCAACAGGGCCCGGCGCGCCGGACATGGGTCGGCCATCCCTTTGGTGGGGGCCGGGCGCGCTTCAGCCGTCCTGGGGTGGTGACCTGGTGAGCTCGGCCTCGCGCCCGGTAATGGCCTTGTAGTAGCGGCGATTGCGAAGCTCCTCCGGGAGATACTGCTGCTCGACCCAACCGCCGTGATCGTGCGGATACAGGTAGCCCTTGCCGGCCCCGGTCGAGCGCGAGGCACGGGAGTGCGAGTCCCTGAGGTGCGCCGGCACCCTGAGCGGCCCGCTTGCGCGCACATCCTCCTCGGCGCGCCAGAGGGCCAGGGCGCTCGCGTTGGACTTGGGCGCCAGGGCGAGGTAGGCCGCCGCCTGGGCAAGGTTGAGCCTGGCCTCCGGCAGGCCGACGAATTCGAGCGCGTGATGGGCTGCGACTGCGACCGTCAGCGCCGTCGGGTCTGCGTTGCCGATGTCCTCGGAGGCGAGGATCACCATCCGGCGGGCGATGAAGCGGGGGTCCTCCCCCGCGTCGAGCATGCGGGTCATCCAGTAGACCGCCGCATCCGGGTCCGATCCGCGCATCGACTTGATGAAGGCCGAGATTACGTCGTAGTGCCAGTCACCGCCCTTGTCGTAGGGGAGGGCGCGCCGCTGGAGCGCCTCTTCGGCGGCCTCCAGATCGATGCGTCCCGTCTTCGAGACCGCCATAAGAGCGGCGGCCTCGAGCGCGTTGAGGGCCACCCGGGCGTCACCCCCGGCGCCTTCGGCGATGTGTGAGAGGGCGTCGGGATCGGCTTCCACCTCCATCCGGCCCAGCCCTTTGTCGGAATCCTCGAGCGCCCGGTTCATGAGCGCCAGGAGGTCGTCGGTTTCGAGGGCCTCCAGCCGGAAGAGCGTGCTGCGCGACATCAAGGGGGAGTTGACCTCGAACGATGGGTTCTCGGTTGTGGCGCCGACGAGCACGATCCAGCCGTTCTCGACCGACGGCAGCAGCGCATCCTGCTGTGACTTGTTGAACCGATGTATCTCGTCGAGAAACAGCAGGGTCTTGGCCCCGCTCGCGCCGAGCCGCTCCCGGGCCGCCTCGATGACCTTTCGCACGTCGGCGACGCCGCTGGTCACCGCCGACATGGGCTCGAAATGGGCGCTGGAGCTGTTTGCGATGACATTGGCAAGTGTGGTCTTGCCGCTTCCTGCGGGCCCCCAGAGGACGATCGACGACAATCCCCCGCTTTCGATCAGGATCCTGAGGGCGCGCCGGGGGCCGAGAAGGTGGCGCTGGCCGACGACCTCGTCGATCGTTCTGGGCCGCATCCGGGCGGCGAGGGGAGCGTATTCGGCGAAGCGATCCTCGAGAGCGTTCTCGAACAGGTCCACGTGCCCATGGTCGCACGTCGCTCTGGAGTTTCTTTGCACTCTGCAACCCGGTTTCCAGGCTCTCTGGTGCAACAGAACCCGACAGGTCCCGGGGGAGGCTTCGTTGCACTCTAGAACCCGGTTTCCGGGCCCGGCGGTGCAAGGGAGGCCGCCGGTCCGCCCCTACTTCTCCGGCGGCGCGGTTGACTTCAGGTGCAAGAGCTCGAGTTGCGCTTCGTCCACGGCGGCCGGCGCGCCGGTCAAAGGGTCGAACACGCTCTGGGTTTTCGGGAAGGCGATGACCTCGCGTATGTTGGACTCGCCCGCCGCCAGGGCAACGATGCGGTCGATGCCCGGAGCGATACCACCATGCGGTGGCGGCCCATACCGGAACGCCCGCAGCAGGAAGCCGAACCTCTCCTCGGCTTCCTCCGGGGTGATGCCGAGTGCGGAGAACACGCGTTCCTGCATCACGCGATCATGGATACGGATGCTTCCGCTTGCCAGCTCCCATCCGTTCAACGTGATGTCGTAAGCCTTCGAGACGACGCGCGCCGGGTCGCTCTCCAGATACTGCAGCGTCTCTTCGACCACTCCGGTGAAGGGGTGATGAATAGGATCCCAACGAGCCTCTTCCTCGTTGTATTCGAACCACGGGAAATCGGTGATCCACACGAACTTCCACGCGCCGGGATCGGAGCGCTCGAGCTCGGGAATCAACCCGAAGCGTTCGCCCATGCGGTTGCGAAGCGCGCCCAGCACCTTGTGAACGACGCCGACGCGCCCGTCGGCGACGATGAGAATGAGGTCCCCCTCGCGGGCACTCGATGCGCCGACCAGACCGGTGCGCTCCTCATCACTCAAGAACTTGTCCATCGGAGACTTGAGGCCGTCGGGAGTGACCGCCGCCCATACGAGTCCTCCGGCGCCAAGTTGCTTGGCCTCTTCGACCAACCCGTCGAGCTCCTTGCGTGTGAGCCTCCCGCCGCCCGGAACGGCGATCGAGTTGACCGCACCTCCGCTATCGAGGGCCGACCGAAAGACGCGCGCTTCGGTCGCGGCGAACACCGTGCCCAGATCGGCGAGCTCCATTCCGAAGCGCACATCGGGTTTGTCGACTCCGAACCGGCGCATCGACTCGTCGTAGGTCAGACGCATGAAGTCGGGCAGCGACACGTCGAGAACCTCCGCCCACACCGACTTGAACATCTCCTCGGTGAGATCGAGGACGTCCTCCACACCGACGAACGACATCTCGACGTCGAGTTGGGTGAACTCCGGCTGCCGGTCGGCTCGAAGATCCTCGTCGCGGAAGCACTTCACGATCTGGTAATAGCGGTCGAGCCCAGCGACCATGAACAGCTGTTTGAAGAGCTGCGGGGATTGCGGGAGGGCGAAGAACTTGCCCGGGTGCACGCGCGACGGTACGAGGTAGTCGCGCGCTCCCTCCGGAGTGGACCGGGTCATCATGGGCGTTTCGATCTCGACGAACCCATGTGCATCGTAGAAGCGCCGGATCGCGCCGACGATGCCGTGGCGCAGGTCGAGGTTGTCCTGCATGTGGTTGCGCCTCAGGTCGAGATAGCGATATCGCAGACGCAGACTCTCCTCGGTATCCTGATGGCCGTCAATCGGGAAGGGCGGGGTCTCCGCCTCCGAGAACACCTCGACCGCTTCCGCTGCAACTTCTATCTCGCCGGTCGAAATGCGGGGGTTCACCGTCCCTTCCCTCCGGGTCTGCACCACACCTGTGACCCTGATGCAGAACTCGGCCCGCAGAGTCTGAGCGACGTCGTGCGCCTCCGCAGCGACGCCCGGAGAAAACACAACCTGCACCAGGCCCGCTCTGTCGCGCAGGTCGATGAAAGTCACACCGCCGTGGTCGCGCCTCGAGTTGACCCACCCGCACAGCTCGACGGTCTCGCCGGCATGATCGCCGCGCAGATCGCCGCAGCGGTGCGAACGCATCATGGCTTGAGCCGGTCTTCGAGCTTGTCGAGCGCGACGGTCTCTTGTTCGCCCGTGCCGAGGTCTTTGAGCGTCACGTTATTGCCGGCGATCTCTTCGTCTCCGACGATGACGGCCCAGCGGCCCCCGGAACGGGCGGCGTCCTTCATCTGGCCCTTCACGCTCCGGTCCAAGAAGTCGAGGTCCGCGCCGATCCCGGCCGCACGAAGGTGAGTGGCAATAGCAAGCGCTTGTTCGACGGCGGCGCTCCCGATTGCAACTACGTATGCCGCCACCGGGCTCGATTGATCTTTCGTCTGGAAGCCCGACAACAGAATCCGATCCAACCCCAGCGCGAAACCGATGCCGGGAAGGTGCTGTCCCCCCAGAGATTCGGCGAGACCGTCGTAACGGCCGCCTCCCCCTACTGCGTTTTGGGAGCCGAGCCCGCCGGCGGTGAACTCGAATGCGGTGCGGGTGTAGTAATCGAGTCCCCGCACGAGGTGTGGATCGAGCGTGTAGCTCACGTCGAGTTTCGTCAAGTGGCTTTGCACCGCGTCGAAGTGATTGCGGCAGTCGTCACAAAGGTGGTCCGTGATCATAGGCGCGCGCCGCATCACCTCGATGGTCCTGCTCTCTTTGGAGTCGAAGGTTCGCAAAGGGTTGAGGCTTATGCGCTCGATATCGACAGGCGCAAGTGCCGACCGGTTGGCCACGAGATATTCGGTCAACAGCTTCAGGTAACCGGTGCGGCAGCCGGGGTCGAGGTGCCCGATCGAATTGAGCAACAGCGTGGGTTCGACGCCCGCATCCCGGAGGTAACGATCCCCCACCTCGATGACCTCGGCGTCGATGGCGGGGGACATCGAGCCGATCGCCTCGATCCCGACCTGGGAGAACTGCCGGTAGCGTCCCTTCTGTGGCCGCTCTTGACGGAACATGGGGCCGGCGTAGGCAAGCTTTACCGGAAGACGGGCACGGTGAAGGTTGTGACCGAGCACGGCGCGCATGACCGGTGCGGTCAGCTCCGGCCGCAGTGTCAACGAACGCCCTCCGCGGTCTGAGAAGGTGTACATCTCTTTGCCGACGACCTCGCTCCCGACTCCTACGCCGCGCTCGAACACCTCGGTGTGCTCGAAGATGGGCGTCTCGATCGGCGCGTAGCCCGCCGTGGCAAAGGAATCCATCGCCAGGCGCGTGGCGGCCTGCCAGCGCCACGATTCGGGGGGCAGGACGTCGCCCGTGCCGCGCGGCGGCGCGAGCTCGGTGGGGCCGGGGGGCCCGGCGGGGTTCGGCGCGCCTCCGGTTCCGTCTTCGGCCGGCGGGGCGATTGCGGCCGCCGCGTCTGTGGGATCGTGGGGCCGCGGCTCGGTCGGCTGCGAGGATCCAGGGCCACCCGTCTGATCCGGTCTCTTGCGAGGGACGCGCTCGGTTGACTCCGCAGGCACCGGTTGATCGTTCATTCAGGGCATCCTACGGGAGGCTATCCCCCGCTCCGGGAGACTACGCACCTGTCTCACCCGTGTGGTTGGATGGGTGCCACAACGTC
>JACDDL010000045.1 GCA_013817045.1 Actinomycetota bacterium
GTTGTTGGACACTCCGATGAAAGCCACCTTTCCTGCGTAATCCTCAGCCAACTGGTTGAGGTGCGGCTGCTCCGCTTGGCAGACCGTTCACCACGACTCCCAGAAGTTGAGCACCACCGGCGTTCCACGGTTGCGGGCCAGGCTAAAGGAGCCGCCGTCAAACGTCTGCACGGAGAAGTCGTGTGCGGGCCGGGCCCGGCCCTTCGATGAGGGCCCGGCGCGATTCGGCGATGTCGATTCGGCGTGGTCCTGCGTTCGGGGCCCTGTGGGCGCCGAGGTCTCGGCGGCGCACGAGCTGAGCAGCATCGCTAGGGCTGCACCGGCAACAATCGTCCTTGCGATCATGCGCCCATCATGGCAGTGGGAGCGGTCTATCGCGGTGCCGGGACGGCGTCGGGGACACTCCCGGCCTCGGTCACGCGTACAAGCGAAGCAAGCTCCAGACCCAGGGCGGCCGGTCCGAGGTGCGTCTCCACGCTCATGGGGCCTCCGCGGGGGGCGACGTTCTTGACGAAGAGCTCGGTTCCGGGGCTGATGCCGATCTTGTCGAGATAGGGAAGGACATCCTCTTTGACCTCCGATATCTGGGCAATGGGACCGCCCTCGCCCGGCTCGAGATCGCTCAGACGGCGTAACCGGCGCAGGTCCACCGGGCAGATGGGATGGCCGTGGGGGCAGAAGTCGGGGTAGTCGAGCGCCTTCGCCATGGCTTCCTCCACCCGGGCCGAGATCGCATGCTCGATCTTGTGCGCCTCCCCGTGCACCTCGTACCAGGCCATCCCAAGCTTCTGCACGAGCAGGCACTCCACCAACCTGTGCCTCCTCAGCATGGTGTGGGCGAGGCGGCGCCCGTCGGGGGTCAGAAGGATGGTGCCGCCGTCCTCCCGGCTGAGGTAGCCCTCTCCGGCCAGACGTTTGAGCATCTCAGAGGCCGACGGAAGCGATACCTCGAGGGTCCTCGCCAGGACCGTCGCAGTGATGCGATCCCCGTCCTCTTCGAGGCGCTTGACCTCCTCGAGGTAATCCTCCATGCCCCTCATTGGGCATAAGTCTAGGCAAAAGGCAACGTGCCCATTCCCTTGGCCGATCCGAAAGCGTGTGCTAGCCTCGCCCGCTGTGCTTGGGAGGCCGGGGAATTTGGTATTTCTCAGCGCAGCCCTGGCTGCGTTCTCCTTGGCGACGGCTCTGCCGGTAGCCGCTCGCGAGATACCGGCGGCGGACTCACTGGAGAGGCTCGAGCGACGCATGTCGAACCTTCAGGGGGAGCTCGACGAGGCCGCCGCCACCATCGACAGGCTCCAGACAAAGGCCGCCGTCGTGCGAAGCCGGATCTCCGCAATACGGAGGCGGCGCGCCGTCCTGCAGAGGAGGAGCAGCAGGCTCCGTGCACGCCTGGAGGCGCGCGCCGACGAGCTCTACCGCTCGGGCTCGGGGGAGCTCATGGAAGCCCTCCTGAGCTCTCAGAGCTTCAGGGAGCTGACCGAGGCGACCGAGCTGCTTGCCCACGCCTCGGCAGACGACAACGCCTTGTTCATGAAATATGCGCGGGCACGCGCCGAGCTGGATGGGCTGGCCGAGGAGCTGATCACGCGGCGGCGGGAGCTGAACGAGACCACCGGGAATCTCCGAGAGGCGGCCGAGCGACTCAGGAAGCGGCTCCGATCCGTGGCCGCCGAGGCCGAAGACGTCCGGGCAGAGCTTGCGGCGCAGCGCGCCAGGTTGAGGGCGAGACGGCGTCGTGCGGCCGAGACCGCTGCGGCCACCGGAGTTCCCCCGGCCTCACTTCAGCCGCCCGAGACATCGAGCGGGCCCCTGACATGCCCGGTGGCCGGGCCCGTGTCGTTTGTCGACAGCTGGGGAGACCCCCGGGACGGCCATGTCCATGTGGGGGTGGACCTCCTGGCCGATTACGGGACCCCTGTGGTGGCGATCGTGTCCGGGACCGTCACCTACGCCGGGTACGACGGGTCCGGCGGCTACATGATCTTTCTGTCCGGCGAGGACGGGAACGACTACTGGTACATGCACAATCAGGCCAATCTCGTGACGAGCGGCAAGGTGGTGGACCGGGGCGAGCAGATCGCCACGGTGGGCGACACCGGCAACGCCGTCGGCATCCCCCATGTCCACTTCGAGTACCACCCGGGCGGCGGCGCCCCCGTGAATCCCTATCCGGTGGTTGCGGGGATCTGCTGACGGGTGATCGGCAGGTGCCGGCGTCCGCTTGTCTAGTTTCGGCGGCGCCGATATGGTGGGGACATGGTCGACCACGAACGTCGCCTCATCGACCGGCTCCTGGACCCCTCCTACACCCAGGATGTCGGCTCCCGCAAACTCGAAGACCTACGGGCAATGCGGGAGGAGTGCCGAGAGGCCGAGAACGAGCTCTCCTTCGAACGCAGGCTGTGCCACGCCCGCATCGACATTCTGACGGCCGAGCTCGAGCGACGCCAGAGTGGCCTCACCGACTCCGAGTTCGTCGCCCACCTGCCTCAGATCCTGGCGGACGGCCAGCCGCCGGGGGTGGATCTCAGGGACTCTCCGCTTCCCTGGCGCGCCCCCGATTTCTCGCTTCCCCGCAGCGCCGACGTCCAGCGTCAAAGGGTCGACGAGATCGTCGGCGAGGAGACCCTCGCCAGGCTGACGGAGGCTCCGCCCGAAGAGATCAAGAGGATCATCGAATCGCTTGCCAGGCACGAGCGGGAGCTGTCGACCCGTCGCTCCGGAGTCCACGGGGTCATGGATGTCATCCAGGGTGAGATCGTCCGCAGGTACACAAGCGGCGAGGCGGACCCGACCGCAGCTCTGAGCTGACCGCCGGGCGCACCCCGCACGTCCACTAAGGTGAACGGCTATGCCATTATTGGTGAGCCTCGAATGTGACGAAGGCTGCTTCGGAAGCGTCGAATGGGGCCGCCTGCTCGAGCGCGACGTCGACCGCCACATCTTTGCGACTCCCGAATGGCACAAGGTCTGGTGGGAGGAGTTCGGCTCGGACAAAGACCTCCTCTTTCTGACGATGCGGCGCGATCGGGATGTAGCCGCCTTCGTCCCGCTCTACCGAAAGATCGAGGACGGTCGTAAGATCCTTCGCTTTGTCGGGGGCATCGAGTTGACCGACTATCTGGGCCCTATCTGTTCGTCGGCCGACCGCGCCGACGTCGCCGACGCCCTGACCGAGTGGCTTGGGTCGACCGACACCGAGTGGGACGAGTTCGACGCGCACAACATGCCGGTCCCGTTCGGTTTCGCCGAGTTCCTCGTGGAGCGGGCCGACAAACGCGGATTCAGCTTCTCCCTGGAGCAGGAAGAGACGTCTGCCATCCTCCCGTTGTCGGAGAGTTGGGATGTGTATCTGACCGCATTGGATTCGAAGGAGCGCCACGAACTTCGTCGCAAGCGCCGGCGGCTCGGCCGCGACTATCCCGACGCGACCTTCCGTACGTCCACCGAAGAGACCTTCGAGCAGGATCTCAAGATCTTCATCGAGATGCACCGGGAGGCCGAAGGTGACAAGGGCCATTTCATGGGCCCGGAGATAGCCACCTTCTTCGAACGCCTGGCGAGGGCCTTCGTGCCCCTGGGGTGGCTGCGAATGGACTTCCTGGAGATAAGCGGCCGGGCCGTCGCCTCGACCTACGGCTTCGAGTTCGACAAGACCTTCTACCTCTACAACTCGGCCTACGAACCCGACGCGGCTCGCTTGTCACCGGGCCTTGTACTGGTCTCCGAGCTGGTGAAAGAGTGCATCGCCAAAGGCTTCGAGGTGGTGGACTTCCTCCAAGGGCCCGAGCGCTACAAGTATGAGCTGGGGGCGCAGGCCGTGCCGCTGAACAACGTGCAGATCCGAAAGACCCATTAGCAACACAAGAGTCTCACCCGAGGTTTCTGGGGCCCTCCTGAAGAGGAAAAGTCGAGCTGTCCGAGCTGAAAAGCGGACAGCTACCTGCTTCAGAACCGTGTGTGCGGCAGAGGCAAGTGCGACTGCCTTCGGCGCGTCCCTCATCTCGTTGTGATGTGCCAGCCACGCATGCACAATGGCAATTCCACGTTCTAAGGAGGATTCATGGACGTCAGAGCAACTCGAGCGCCTTCGCGAGAAAACAACCCGCTACTGCGTGGTCCTGGCCACCTTGGGCGAACCGCCTCCGATCGAATTGTCCTGGGGCACGTAGAGAGCCGCAAATGGCGAGCATCTTCTTGGCTTTTTTTCGTCAACGTTGTCACTGAACATGTTGGGAAGGATCCTGCTCGGCCAGGAGCCTTTAGTCGCCGGCGAGCGCCCTCAGGAAGAAGCGCAGGTTGGCGGGCCGCTCGGCCATGCGCCTCATGAGATAGGGATACCAGGCCGAGCCGAATGGAACATAGACGCGCGTCCGGTAGCCTTCGTCGGCAAGGTGTTGCTGCAGGTCGCGTCTGATCCCGTAAAGAAACTGCAGCTCGAATCCCTTTTTGCCGGTGCCTGCCCGGCCGGCGGATGCAATGCAGTGATCGATCAGTGCTCCGTCGTGGGTCCCGATTGCCGGGTCCTTTCCGTTGGCAAGGAGCCAGTCCGTGAGCCACGCGAACTGCGCGTCGATCTCGCCCTTCTTCTGCACCGCAACCTCGGGTGATTCGGAGTAGGCGCCTTTGATGAGCCGGATCTTGGGACGCAAGTCCGCCATGGCTTGCAGATCGGCCGGCGTTCTCCGCAGGTATGCCTGCACCGCAAGCCGAATGTCGTTGAACTCGGTGTGAAGGGCCCGGTAGACCTCGAGGGTGTCCCCGACGAAGGGAGACTGCTCCATGTCGATCTCGATGTAGGTGCCTATCGACCGTGCCTCGGTGGCAAGCCGCCGCACGTAGTCGATGCACTCCGCCTTGTCGAAGGCAAGCCCGAGCTGGGTGAGCTTGATCGTCACGGTGGTGTCGATGGCCGCCTCCTCGATGAGCTTGATCGAGGCAAGATATTCGTCCGCTGCCTGGGATGCGCTCTCCGGATCGGTGACCCCTTCCCCCAGCAGATCGAGGATCCCACCGATCCCGCGCTGGTTCAGCTTGGCGATGGCGCCGACCCCGTCTTCGAGTCCGTCCCCCGCAACGAACCGCGCGACCACCGGCCGCGACAGGCGGTGGTCCATGATCAGGCTCTTCACTCGAGGTCTCTCCGAGACCGACATCAAGCTACGGGTCAGCACGGTCGAGCCTTTCTCTCTTCACCCGGCGCCCCGCGACGGCGCCACTGCCGCCCGGTGGCCTGCGAGTCTCTGCAATGATAAGCACCAAATGGCAAAGCTTTCCGTTCTCGGTGGGGGACGCATAGGAGAGGCGCTGGTGGCGGGGCTGCTCGCCTCGGGTTGGTGCGCCCCCAAGGACATCGTGGTGACGGGGCGACGCCCGGAACGCCTCGCCCAGCTACACGACGCCCATCGTGTGGCCACCACCCTGGACAACGCCGGCGCAATCCGGGATGCAAGGATCGTCGTACTGGCCGTCAAGCCCCAGGACATCACCCCGCTGTTGACGACGATCTCGGGGCGCGTCCTGCCCGAGCAGGTCGTGATTTCGGTGATAGCGGCGATTCCGACGCTTGCAATCGAATCCGGGCTCGGAGGTTCGATACCGGTGGTGCGAGCAATGCCCAACGCACCTTCGACCGTCCACCAGGGGATGGCCGGGATGTCGGCCGGACGCTACGCCGGCCCCCCTCACATGGAGCTTGCGGCTGAGGTCCTGGGAGCGGTCGGGCGCGTCGTGGAGGTCCCCGAGAACTACCTCGATGCGGTCACGGCCATCTCGGGGTCCGGGCCGGCCTACTTTGCGCTCCTGGCCGAGGCGATGATCGAAGCAGGCATCCTCCTCGGCCTGTCGCGGGAGGTCTCGACTCAACTGGTGGTCCAGACCATGCTGGGATCGGCGACGCTCCTGCGGGACGAGGCGATGCACCCGGTCGAGCTGCGCGAGATGGTGACCTCTCCGGGGGGGACCACCATTCGGGCGATCCAGGTGCTCGAGCAGTCGGGGGTACGCGCCGCGTTCCTCAACGCCATCCAGGCGGCGATGCAGCGATCGCAGGAACTGGCCGGCGGCTCCCCCCAGACCTGAGATGCCGGCCCCCGCGGACACAGTCAGGATCCGGCGCGCCGAAGCATCAGACCTCGAGGGCATGCTCGACGCGTACGAGGCGGTTGCGGCGGAGGGCCGCTTCATCGGCGGAGAGCTTCCCGTCGACCGCGCCGGACGGCGAGCCCGGTGGCTCGAGAGCCTCGGAGAGGAGTCGGCGGCGAGCTTCGTCGCGGAGGCGGAGGGGGCAGCGGAGGCGGAGGGAACAATCGTCGGTACGGCGGGCGTGACGGGGACAGGACCGTCCGAGCTCGGTATGCTCGTTGTGCCGGGATGGCGGGGGCGTGGCGTGGGAAGCGCGCTGCTGACGGCCTCCATCACATGGGCGCGGCAGGCCGGTTCCCACAAGGTCACCCTGCAGGTGTGGCCGCACAACACCGCCGCTATCAACCTCTATCTCAAGCACGGTTTCACCCAGGAGGGCTATCTCCGCCGCCACTGGCGCCGCAGAAACGGTGAGCTGTGGGACGCCGTGATCATGGGGCTGCCCTTCGATGAAGGGGTCGCCGAGGCTCCAAGGCAGTAGAGTCTGGCGGCGAGAGGACCGGCGGAAGATACAGGCGGCCGGCGGAAATGCAAAGGGGGTGCTCTATGAGGACCGAGTACGGCAACTTCATCAACGGGGAATGGGTGGACTCGACGACCGGGGGAACCTTCCCCTCCGCCAACCCCGCGGATCGCAACGAAGTGGTCGGGACGTTTGCCCGCTCCGGGCCGAAAGACGTCGACCAGGCGGTGCAGGCGGCCCTGCGCGCCTATCCCGACTGGATGCTGACGCCGGTCCCGCAACGCGCCGATTACCTGTTGCGAGTGGCCCTGATCCTCGAGGAACGCAAAGATGAATTCGCCGAGGTCATGACGCGCGAGATGGGCAAAACGCTCAACGAATCGCGCGCCGATGTCCAGGAGGGCATCGACTTCGCCCACTACATGTCGGGTGAGGGGCGCCGGTTCTTCGGCGACACCATTCCGGCCGAGCTCCCCAACAAGGTGCAGATGACGATGCGCCACCCGGTAGGTGTGGTCGGGCTGATCACGCCGTGGAACTTCCCGATAGCCATTCCGCTGTGGAAGATCGCACCGGCTCTGGTGGCGGGCTGCACGGCGGTCTTCAAACCGGCGGAGGACACTCCTTTGTGCGCCGCGCTGCTCGCAGACGTATTCAACGAAGTCGGCCTTCCCCCAGGTGTATTGAATCTGGTCAACGGCATGGGTGAAGGCGCGGGTTCGGCGCTGGTCGATCATCCCGATGTGCGGGCGATCTCCTTCACCGGCTCACTCGATGTCGGGCGTGCCATCAACGAGAAATGTGCACGCGCCATGAAACGGTGCTCGCTCGAGCTCGGCTCCAAGAACGCGTTGATAGTCATGCCCGACGCGCAGCTCGAGCTGGCAGTGGAGGCGTCCGCGTGGGGGGCATTCGCTACTTCCGGGCAACGCTGTACGGCGACCTCCCGATTGATCGTGCACGAAGACGTCCGCGAAACGTTCACCGAGCAGCTGCTCGATCGCGTCGGCAACATGAAGGTGGGCAACGGCCTCGACCCCGATGTCGAGCTTGCTCCCGTCATCAACGAAAAGCAGAAGAACCGCGTGATGGAATACATAAGCCTCGGTCAGCAGGAAGGCGCAACCCTGATCGCCGGGGGCGAAGAGCTCACCGGGGACGAGCACGCAAACGGCTACTTCGTCGCCCCGACCGTCTTCGACGAGATGACGCCCACGATGCGCATTGCCCGTGAGGAGATCTTCGGCCCGGTCACGGGTGTGATGCGTGTTGAATCCATCGACGAGGCCATCGAAGCGGCGAACGGGACCGAGTACGGGCTATCGTGCTCGATCTATTCCCACGACATCACGAACATCTTCAAGTGCGCACAGCGGCTCGAATTCGGTCTTGTCTATGCGAACGCCCCAACCATCGGCGCCGAGATCCAGGTTCCCTTCGGTGGCATGAAGAGCACCGGCAACGGTCACCGGGAGGCCGGACCGCAGGCGCTCGATGAGTTCACCGAATGGAAGACGGTTGCCATCGACTTCTCGGGCAAACTCCAGCGCGCTCAGATGCGCTAGACCAGTGCCCGACCCGGTAACCCTGGTCGTCATCGACGACCTCGCGCGCGCCTACGACTTTGGCCCGTCGCACCCGCTCCGCCCCGAGCGCGTACTGCTTACCTACGACCACATCAGGGATCTCGGCATGGTCGGGCGGGACAATGTCACAGAGACCGGCTCCCGCGCCGCACGCGATGACGAGGTGACCGCCGTCCACGACGGCGGATTTGTGAGCACCGTCAAGGGCATCGACCAGGGGTCGGTCGACGCCGGCGCCGGACTCACGTACGGCCTCGGCACGCCCGACGATCCGATCTTCCCCAACATGCACTCTGCGTCCGCAGCCGTCTGCGGCGCCTCGATCACCGCGGCCGAGCTTGTTGTCTCCGGTCGGGCGCTCCATTCCTTCAATCCCGCGGGGGGCCTGCACCATGCTCGAAGGGCCGAGGCCTCGGGATTCTGCATCTACAACGATCCCGCCGTGGCCGTTGCGACTGTGCTGGCGCTCAGGCCCGACTGGCGCGTCATGTATGTCGATGTCGATGTCCATCACGGGGACGGGGTGCAGTGGATCTTCTACGAAGATCCGAGGGTGCTTACGGTGTCGCTGCACCAATCGGGCAGGTATCTCTATCCCGGCACAGGGTTCGAGGACGAGATCGGCTCGGGGCGAGCGCGGGGGACCAGCGCCAATATTCCGCTGCTGCCCTACACGGGCCAGGATGATTATCTGCGCGCCCTGCAGGAGGTCGTGGGCAGCCTCGCAGAGGCATTCAGGCCGCATCTGTTGCTCACTCAGCTCGGCGCCGACACCCACCACGGCGACCCGCTCGCGAACCTGGGATTGACGATGCCCGCCTATCCGGTCATCGCCAAGGTGCTGCACGACACCGCGCACCTGTTCGCCTCCGGCAGGTTGGTTGCCACCGGAGGCGGCGGCTACCAGGCCGAGACGGTGGTGCCCAAAGTGTGGACGATGCACTTCGCCGAGATGTGCGAGGCAACCGATCTCCTCCCGCCGGAATGGCTCGACGACGTGCCGTCGGACGAGGTATCGCGCAGCTTCCGCGACACCGTCGATATCTCGATCGGGAAGGTGCTCGACGCCTGTCTGCCGCGCCTGTCGGCGCTCGCCGCGTCCGGGTCGTAGGTAAAGGGGGTTCTCCGGCGCCCCGGTTCCACCCGGGGCGTCCATCGGGCACGCGAACCCTTAACCTCTCCAGGTGGACGACATACATCGCTTGATCGGTTATTCGGTGCCCGCCGGCTTTGCAGTTCTGATGCTGTGGGCGTTGGTGTCGTGGATTCGCAACCATGCTCCTGCGGGCGGCTTCTGGAACCTCCTCGCCGTGCTCCAGGTGATCATCGGCGCCCAGGTCCTCATCGGCGCCATCCTGTTCGCCATGGGTCTCAGACCACCGTCGAACGGGCCCACCTGGCTTCATTACGTCTACGGCGGCCTCTTCCCCGCCGCAGTTCTGCTGGCCGCGCACCGCTTCGCACAGAAGCTCGAAGGCATTCCGTGGGTCGTCTTCGGGTTTGCCGCACTCGTCAACTTCGGACTGACCTTCCGGGCCCTGCAGACGGGCCTAGGGATCGATTGAGGCACAAGGCACCGCGTTGTCCGTCGCCGATCTGATATTCGTCGTCGTCGCCCTGCTGGCGGCGATCAGAGGGCTGCAGCGGGGCCTCATTGCTCAGATCTTCGAATTCGGCGGCGGCCTCGTGGGGCTCGTGGCGGGGGTACTGCTGGGGCCCCGCATCGCGATGGCCTTCAGCCCCGAAGGTGGACCCGAGGCGATCGTGATCTCGCTGGTCACGATCTTCGTGACCCTCTTCGTGGGGCAGGGAGCCGGCTATGCGATCGGCCGGCGCGGTGGGCTCCTTGCCCGCAGAGTGCATCTCGGAGGGGTGGACTCCCTCCTCGGCGCGGCCTCCGGCGTCGCGGTCACCGTGGTCGTTTTCTGGCTGATCGCTTCCCTGCTCGTGCAGGCGCCATGGAGCGGCGTGGCCGGGGCGGTTCGTCGCTCGAGGGTCTATGACCTGGCCGGTGAGAGGCTTCCGGATCCGCCCCGTGTCGTGGCCCAGCTGCGGCACCTTTTCGACACTTCTCCCTTCCCTCAGGTGTTTGCGGGCCTTCCGCGGCGTATCGGGCCTCCGGTGGAGCTGCCCTCCAACGGCTCGGCACGGCAGGCGGCGCGCCGAGCCGAGGGATCGGTTGTCAGGGTGGTCGCCCCCGGCTGCGGTGGCCTGAGGCAGGGCAGCGGCTGGATCTCGGGCGAGGGCACCGTGGTAACCAACGCCCATGTGGTCGCCGGAGGGGAGGACGTCCGGATCGAGAGCCCGGACGGAGCGCATGAGGGAGTCGTGGTGCTGTTCGACCCGAGCACGGACCTTGCGGTGGTACGAGCCCCCGATCTGACGGGCGACCCGTTGCCTCTGGCGACCGGGACACTGGGCCGCTCGACGCCGGGGGCGACGCTGGGTTTTCCCGGGGACAGGGACGGCCGTCTCATCATTCACAGGGCTGCGGTTCAGGACGTCTACGACGCCACGGGGCTCGACATCTACGGCCGAAGGCCGGTCACGCGGCAGGTCTACGAGCTGCGCTCGCCGGTCCGGGGAGGGGATTCCGGAGGCCCCTTCGTGCTACCGAACGGGACCGTGGCCGGCACCATCTTCGCCGCGTCGACGGCCGACGAGGGGACCGGTTATGCGCTCACCGGCGCAGAGATATCAGATGAGGTCCGGTCCGCCGCCGGGCTGAACGACCCGGTGTCGACGGGACCGTGCACGGCCTGAGCCCTAGGCTCGTGGGGGTAACAAAATACCTGGCGCAGCTTGACAGGGAGTGAGCCCAAAAAGCCTGCCGCTGTGCGTTCTTCTTGCGACCGTAGGGCAAGGCTTGAATACCGGACGACTGTTCGCCTCCGGAAAGGAAATCCTGACACCCATTGTCGACGACAGCAAATGTCGGCGGCAGTACCGGCATGTCCGTGACCCTGGCTCCGAGACTGCTGCCAGGGAGAGTTCGAGTTTTCGGGTCACGGCATGCGCACCCTCTCGGCGACCCATTGAGCGAATTCCGCCTCGTCGATATCGCCTGCAGCCAATGCCTGAGTCACCGTCACCGTCTCGTCTCCACCAGGGTCGTCCTCGGCTGGCGGCTGCCAGAAGAACCCGTTGCGCTCGACGAACTCAACCGCGCACAGGTACCCGAGCCTCTTGTTGCCATCGGGGAGAGGGTGGTTTCGGACGATGCGCGAACATAGGATTGCAGCCTTGGTGTGTATTTCCGGGTAGAACTCGCTTCCACCAAACTCCGCTGCCGGCGCCGCGAGTGCCGACTCTGCGAGATGAAGCGATGTCGTGCGCTGAAGGACAGCCACCTCGACCCCGAGAGCCGCTTCCGCGATGAGCAGGAAGTCGACGAGGTCGAGGTAGCGAGTCTCCATGTCATTGGGCGAGCTTGCGCAGGATCTCCCGGTTGCGCTCGAGGCTCGCCTTCAGTCGAGCCTGGAACTCGGTGTCGTTGCGGCGCTCTTCGATGTGTTTTGCGATTGCGTCCCTGATCGCCTCCGAGATCGGTACTCCATCCACTCGAGCGACTGTCTCTAGCTGTTCGGCTTGTTCCTCCTCTAGGCGGAGGGTCGTTGCTTTGCTTCCCATCGTCACCACCTCCTTCTCGCGACATGTCGAATACCGGCTTGACGGAGTGTCAATCTATCCTGATACCATGATACCAAACATCAGGGGAGGGGGGAACTCTCTTCTGACCTCTCGGATGGTCGAAGTCAGACCTCGTAGACCTTGAGCACCTCGTCGCCGTAGTGCTGCTCGTCCTTGCCCTTCCACACGAGCTGCGGATCGAGCGACGGATCGCGCGGGTAGAGCATCTTCGTCGAGGCCTCTTCGTCGTCGGCCACGAAACCACGCAGCTCCTCGGTCGGGATGTTGACGCGCTTGTCTTTATGGCGGACATTGTCGATCGGCGTGGGGCCGCGCGGCGGCTTCTTCCTCACCATCAGTCGTCGTCCTCCTGCGCACCGACCACGGCCCTCTCCTCCTCAGCCTCGTCTCTCGGTCCGTCCTTCAGCATCGCCCGGATGGTTGTTGCCGCATCCCACGGGTCGGTGATCTCGATGAACGCCCACCGGCCCAGGCCCCCGTGGTTGTTGACCGCGGGCACCCACAGCGTACGGGCGGCGGTCACCTTGGCCGCCTTGTCCTTCCTGGCCTGTCCTGAGACCTCGATTATTAGGTTCAACGGAGTGGCCCCGCCGTCGTCGACCCTCACTATGAAGTCCGGCAGGTAGCGGCGCTCGGCCCCGTTGATCGCGTATGGGATGAAGAAGCCGACGCCCTGGTTCTTGACGTAGGAGGTGACCTCGCCCATGTCTTCGAGCACCTCGGCCACCTTGTGCTCCCAGTTCGAGTCGGCGACGACGTGGGAGACGTGGCATCGATCGGCGCGCGTGGGCAGCGTCGGGCGCGTCGTATCGAAGTCGACCCAGCGGGTCGAGCCGACCGGGCCCCCCGACTGCAGGATGGGGCGCAGCACGGAACCCTCGGGGAACGAAGCCGCGATCGCCTTGTGAATGCGACCCGACGCGTCGAACGCATACTCGTGCAAGAGCAGCATCTGCACGAAGGCGTTGTCCTTGAGCGTCAGGCATTCCTCCAGCCAGCGCCGCGAGATGTCCAGTAGCTGGGGGAACAGCCACGGCTTGGGCACGGCCTCGCCGTTGCCGTCGCTGCCGGCGAAGTGGCGCTCCATCGTCAGCTTGGCGAGGTTGAAGGCGACCTCCTGCTCACGTCGCTGCTTGAGGTCGTCGAGGTCGTGGAAGCTCGCCTCGCCGAAGATCGGGCGCAGCTCGGTCTTGGTCGCGACGTCCTCGGTCGACAGCGCCAGCCTGGAATCCTCGTCGAAGGTGGCTTCGAGGCTTTCGGGACTAACGTCGAAGCGGTAGCCCACGACTCGGGGAAAGGTGATCTCGCAATCGATGCGGTCCTCCAGCGCCCGGACCCGGGTGGGGATGAGCGGCGGCTTGGGGTCGGGGTTGGGGCCGGCGGCGGGGATGAACGAAAACGGGACGCCGTAGACCTCGGCGTATTCGGGGTCGAACAGCCCGTCATCGTTGGGGACGTAGCTCATGCGTCGCAGCCCCCGGCCCACGACCTGCTCACACAGGAGCTGGGTGGAAAAGGCGCGCACGCCGAGGATGTGGGTGACGGTGTTGGCGTCCCAGCCCTCGGTGAGCATCGACACCGACACGACGCAGCGCACGTCCGCCCCGAGCTTGCCGGGTTTGCCGACGGTGTTCATGACCTCGCGCAGGAGATCCTCGTCGGAGATGTCGTCGGGGTCGCGCCCGGGGAAGCGAACCCGCAGCTCCTGCTTGAACTCGTCTATCTGAGCTGCAGCGACCTTCTTGAACGCGTCGCTCATGGCTTCGCCGGACTCGAGCTGTGAGCTGTCGACGAGGATCGACTTGGGCCGGAGGGTCCACGACTTGTTTGCTTCGTTGGAGAACAGAGCCAGCGCGCCGGGCACGACGACCTCCCCGCCGCCCGGAGCGGCCGCCGCGTATCCGGCGATGTAGTCGAACACGAGCTTGGACACGCTGGTGTTGTTGCACACGACGATGAACACCGGCGGTGTCGAATGTTCGGTGGGGAGATCGGCGACCTTCCACCGGCTGTAGGCGGTGGCGTAGTTGCCGTAAAGGCTGTGCAGGGCGGCCTGGAGCTCGGCGGGCAGCTTGGGTGGTCCCTGCAGAGCATCGGTCTTGCGGCCCTTCTTGGGCAGCTCGTCACGGATGCGGATCCAGAGGTCGCGATAGGTGGGGAGGGCTCCCGTCATCGAGTCGTCGGCGACGGGAACCCTCGGCACCTTGACGATCCCCGACTCGATCGCTTCGATGAGCGAGAAGTCGGACACCACCCACTGGAACAGCGTCCCTTCGGGGTAGCCCGAGCCGCGCAGGAAGAACGGCGTGGCGGAGAGGTCGTAGACGACCTTGGTCCCGAGCTTAGCCTTGACGGCCGCGATCCCCGAGATCCATACGCGCGCCTCCTCCTCGCGGGATTCGAGCTCGCGGCGCTGCTCGCCGGTGAGCTTCTCCTGTTCGCCCTCGGGTGTCGTCCGGCGCCGGTAGCAGTGATGCGCTTCGTCGTTGATCACGATGATGTTCTTCTTGTTCCCGAGCTCGCGACAGACGCGTCTCACCATCTGGGCGGAACTCTCGGTGAAGGCGCCGGTCTCGTTCGCCTTGAGGATCGCCTTGTTGAGCTTGCCCATGCTCGCAAGCTCGCGCGGTTTGAAGGCGTGGAAGTTCGTGATGATGATCTTGGCCTTGTTCAGCTCGGCCGTAAGGTCCGCAGGGACCAGATCGCGCTCCTTGTAGTAGTTGTTCGGGTCGTTGGGGAGCAGTACGCGCAGGCGATCCTTGATCGTGATACCGGGTGTGACGATCAGGAACGCGTCCGAGAAGCGGGGATCCTTGGAGTTGGCGAGCTTGTTGAGCGCATGCCACGCGATGAGCATGGCCATGACGACGGTCTTGCCCGAACCCGTCGCCATCTTGAACGCCATTCGGAACAGCCCGGGGTTGGCGTCCTCGTTGAAGCGCCGCAGATCGTTCTCGATCCACGCCTGGCCGTCCTTCCTGGCGACCTCGGTGATGTAGACGGCGGTCTCGAGGGCCTCGATCTGGCAGAAGAAGAGCTTTCGGTCGCGCTCCTCGTCGGTCCAGTAGTCGAGGAGGTGGCGGGTGACCCGGGTGGTCCCGGGGCGGCCGTTGATCCGCCAGCGGGCGACCTGGAAGCGGACCTCGTTTATGAACTTTGTTCTCCTCGATGCGATCCCTGGTCCATTCGGTGTCGAGGACGGCCTGCTTGCCCTTCTTCTTGGCGGCCGGGATGGGCACGAAGTAGGAGCTGACCCGGCGCTTGCCGACGACCTCGTCGGTGATGCCGTCGTCTGAGAAGCGGAAGTGGCGCGCCGGCTCCCGATAGGGCGAGTTGAGGATGGGATTCTCGATGACCGCCTGAGGCACTGCGCTCTCCCTTTGATGTGTTCGCCCGACTCTACTTAGAGGATGCGACATAAGTTGGACCGGATTTCCCCTTGAGTAGATCGCAATCTCAGGACCGGTTCTCTCGAAGGCGGGGCCACCGAAGAGAGCCTATCGCTAGCGTTTGAGCGTTTGAGTGCAGGGACCCCAGGGCGCTGGGCGCGCGGTTCTGGAATATCAATCGCTAGCGTTTGAGCGATGAAATCGCCTCATGACGCTCCTGCCGTACGACCCCGAGCCGCTCACGCCCCCCTGCGAGGAGCTGGAACGCTGGCGCGACCAGCTCGACTATCGGCAGCCCCTGCCTCGAACCTGGGCGAGGCGTCTTCGCAGAGAGCTGGAAGCCGAGGCAGTGGTTGCAACGACGTCTATGGAGGGGGCCCCGGTGACGGTCGAACGCCGGATCTGGACCGTGCTCGAGGCGACTGCGGAGGACGCAAATCTCGACCGGCGCTTGGTGAACGCCTTGTTTGTGGAGATATCGGGACCGGAGGAGGCGCGAGATCAGCGCCCTTGGCGATTGATCTCTTATCTCTGGCTCCTAGACACAGTTTCGCAACTGATAACCTTGTCGACACGATCAACAAGGCACCTGTCATCTAAAGCTCCCCCGTCAAAGGTGTCAGGCTTCTCTCCGAGATATCAATCGTTGCAACTCTGTTTGGGCGTCGAGCGTGTCTTTACCGCCGCCACCGTAGAGGTAGTCGCCTGCGTCGTAACCGTTTTCGTTGTTGTCCCAGTCAGTTACATAGTCAGGGTCCACATCTCCGTAGAGACGATCAAAGCCCAACATTCCGTCTACCTTGTCAGCCCCGGGCCCGCCGTGCACTATGTCATTCTGCCAGTAACCATTAAGCGTGTCGTTACCTGTACCTAGACGGGGTCGGCCTGCCGCCTCTTTGTTTCACTGGCGAATCCCCCGAATATCTAGTGCGGCTCGTAAGGCTTCACCCAACTCCCGAACTTTCGACGGGGAAGCTCACCACGACGACGCACGAGTCGGCTCTTATCTACGGTGATGAGTTGCGCCCCGAGAATCGTTCCAGCATCTTTCAGTGGGCTCCCCGCTTCCAGATGG
>JACDDL010000210.1 GCA_013817045.1 Actinomycetota bacterium
CGCCGTTCACCTGCCGGTAGGAACGCATGAGACGCCCATCGACACGGAGCGTATCGAGCACGAAGCGCATGGTCTCCTGTGCGGCGTCCACCCATTCGGGGTGCTGCAGGATCACTCCGGACTCTGCGAGCGCGGAGGCGGCAAGGGCGTTCCACGCGCTCAACACCTTTGTGTCGGTGCCGGGGCGCACGCGCTCGGCGCGGCGGGCGAGCAGCGCCGCCTTTGCCCGGGCGCCGGTCCCGTCCGGCGCGCCTCGAAGGACGGGGATGTTCTGCCCCTCGAAGTTGCCCGCTTCGGAGAAGCCCCACTGCGCTATCGCCGCATCGGCGTCGGGGCCCGCCACCTCCTTCACCTCGTCGAGTCTCCATACGTAGAACTTGCCCTCGACGCCTTCGGAGTCTGCGTCGAGCGAGGACCAGAATCCGCCGGCTTCGTCGCGCATCTCGGCCAGCATCCAGGAGGCGGTGGCCTCCGCCACAGTCCGGTGCCGGTCGCGGCGGCCCGCCTGCCACGAGCGCGCATAGGTCCTCAGGAGTTGAGCGTTGTCGTACAGCATCTTCTCGAAATGCGGAACAATCCAGGCCCGGTCGACCGAGTAGCGGCTGAAGCCCCCGCCGAGCTGATCGAACATCCCCCCCGCCGCCATCGCGTCGAGCGTCAGGTTCGCCATGTCGGTTGCATCTGATCGTCCGCGATAGCCGAGGCGCAGGAGCAGGTCGACCGTCATGGGTTGGGGGAACTTCGGCGCCCCGCCGAATCCGCCCAGATGGCCGTCGAAGCCGCGCTTCAGGCCTTCGAAGGCGTCGTCGAGGAGCCCATCGGAGATGATCTCTGTGGACGGCTCGAGACGCACGAGCGAGCTCATCGCACCCATCAGCCGTGTGCCCTGCTCCTCGATCTCGGCGCGCCGGTTGGCCCATGCATCGGCGATCCCCACCAGCAGACGCTTGAAGGACGGGAGCCCACCTCGCTCCTGCGGTGGGAAGTAGGTGCCCCCGTAGAACGGTCTGGCCTCGGGCGTCAGCCAGACGGTCATGGGCCAACCGCCCTGACCCGTCATCGCCTGCACCGCCTCCATATAGACCGCGTCGAGGTCGGGTCGTTCCTCGCGGTCCACCTTGACGGGGACGAAGTGCTCGTTCATCAAGAGAGCGGTGGCCGGGTCCTCGAAGGATTCGTGCTCCATTACGTGACACCAGTGGCAGGCGGCGTAGCCGATCGACAGCAGGATCGGTTTGTCCTCCCGGCGCGCCCGCTCGAGGGCTTCGTCGCCCCACGGAAGCCAGTCGACGGGGTTGTCTTTGTGCTGAAGCAGGTAGGGGCTGGTTTCCCCCGCAAGACGGTTCGCCATGGCCCTATGTTCCTCCCTGCGGTGTTCGCCTGGAACCGCCCGGCGGATTACCGCCCCCCCTGGGCTCACTTAGGCTCCGGGGGGTGGCCGCCCTTGCGTACCTTCTGCTGCCCATCTCGGGGGGCATCGCCTACTTTGCCGCAGACAGTCCCCGCGTGCGCCTGCACGGCCTGCAGGCGGCGCTTCTGGGCGCCCTGTGGCCGGCGGCCCTCTACGCGGGCACGCGCGTCTCCCCCGGCGTGACGCAGGCCGTCTTCGTCGTCATGGGCGTGATCTGGATCGTGGTGATGGCCTCTGCGGCGGTGGGAAAGGACCTCTGGCTTCCCGGCCTGGGCAGATTGCTCGACCGTGTAGGCGACCCGCCGGGCCGGTGACGGGCGTCGTCAGGGCCGGGCCGCGAAACACATCCGGCAGCTCTCGGCGGCCGAGCCGTTGGTTGCACCGCAGGTGCGGCACTTCCAGAATGTCGCGCCCTCGGACCGTGGGCGAAGGACGCCCTCGGGGGAGCCGTGCGCCTCCCTTTCGATGGTGACGGTGGTCGACGTTTCGCGTAAAGCCTCTCCGTGAGCCGCCTTGTCTACGTCTGCGGCGGACACCGGTGAGCGGGCCTCGAGGGGCGGTGATCCGGTGTGCGGAGCGGCTTTCCATTCCGAGGTGGCGTCGTCGTACACGAGCAGCTCCCCGTCCCGCCTGAACCACCAGCGTTCGTCACGCTCGAACGGCTGGCCTTCGGGGCCGGCGGATTCCGCCTCCTGATGCTCCGCCCCAAACGCGGGCGGAAACACCGACTCGGCCGGGAGGTGTGATTCAGCCGGGGGAGTCTCGAGCCCGGAATGGGAGCCCGCCTCCGGCTCCCGCCCGGATGGCGACTCGGCCCGGGGCGACTCGGCTGGACCGTGCGACCCAGCATCCGGCGCGGGCGTCTCGGCCGCAGACTCATGGGAGGGCGCCCTATCGGTTCCTGCCGGCGCCTCGGCCCCGGCCCGCAGCTTCTCGGGCCCGGTCTCATCGGGCCCCCAAGCCACCAGACTCCCCGATCTGCGCTCCGCTCCGTGGGAACCGGCCGCCTCCGTGGGCGACGTCCCGGTCTCTCCGGCCTCGCCCGGTGATCCGGCCGCGGCCGCTGGGGATGTCTCCGTCCCATCGGCCACCCGACCATCCCGCCCTGCTTGGCCTCGGGCCTCGTCGTCTGATCCGTGGGCCTCATCGTCATCCTCGATCAGCTTGACGCCGAGCGAATCGTCTTCGGCCCCGGGGAAAGCGGTGTCGTGCTCCTCGGCAGATCGGTCTCGGCGCGCCCTGCGACGACGGGCGACAACGAGGAGGAGCAGGAGGACCAGGATTGCGACGGCCCCTGCGATGATGATCGGGTACATGGTCGAGCTGATCTCCGGCATCGTTTTCCCTTGGTCGGTTGAACGGTCGTGCCCTTGTATCGGCCATAAGTCGCCGAAACTGAGGGCCGATCGGGCCGGGGCCACGGCAATGACCCCTAGAATCCCGGGTGCCGACTGGAGTGCGAGGAAGGGGATGGCCCGTGGCTGTGATCAAGACCATCGAGCTGGCAGGTGTCTCGGGTGAGTCATGGCGGGACGCCGCCAATCAGGCCCTTGACGAGGCATCGCGCACCATCCGGGGGATAACCGGCATGGAGGTGCTCGGCACCTCCTGCAACGTCGTCGACGGCGCCATCTCCGAGTATCTGACTCAGGTCCGGATCAGCTTCAGAATCGAACGCTGAGTGGCTCTTTAGATGCCGGGCATCGCCCTTGTGGGGGTTCAGTGGGGGGATGAGGGAAAGGGAAAGATCACCGATGCGCTGTCCCGGCGCGCCGACGCGGTTGTTCGCTACCAGGGGGGTAACAACGCAGGCCATACGATCGTCGTAGACGGCGAACGCTACGCCCTCCATCTCGTTCCCACCGGCGTCCTGTACGAACACTGCACGCCGGTGATCGGGCCCGGGGTGGTGGTTAATCCCGAGGTCCTGATCGAGGAGATGGACACGTTGGAAGCGCGCGGCATCGACACCTCGAGATTGCTCCTATCGGGGAACGCCCATCTCATAATGCCGTATCACCTCGAGTTGGATCGCGTGACCGAGCGACGGCTTGGCCGCAACAGGCTCGGGACGACCAAGCGCGGCATTGGGCCCGCCTATGCGGACAAATCTGCTCGCATCGGCTTAAGGGTGCAGGACTTGCTGTCCCCGAAGATCTTTGCAGCAAAGCTCGATGTGGCGCTCAAAGAGAAGAACCTTCTGTTGACGCGTATCTACGGTCGATTGCCGCTGGATCGCGACGAGATCCAGGAGCAGTGCAGACGCTATGCCGAGCGACTCGAACCTCACATTGTCGATACGACGCTGTTCTTGCACGGGGCGCTCGACCGTGGCCACACCGTTCTCTTCGAAGGCGCCCAGGCGACGATGCTTGACCTGGATCACGGGACCTATCCCTTCGTGACTTCCTCCAACCCGATTGCAGGAGGAGCGTGTGCCGGGGCGGGGGTTGGGCCGCGCGACATAGGGCGCATCATCGGAGTCTCGAAGGCCTACTGCACGCGAGTTGGTTCAGGGCCTTTTCCCTCGGAGGCCGATCCCACCGAGAGCGAGGTACTCGTCGAGCTGGGCGCCGAATACGGGACCACGACGGGGCGCAAACGCCGCTGTGGGTGGTTCGATGCCGTAGCGGCGCGTTATGCCGCCCGGCTGAACACACTGACAGAGCTCGTAGTGACCAAGCTGGATGTCTTGTCTCAGTTTGCCTCTCTGAAGATGTGCGTCGCCTATGAGTTCGAGGGCCGGCGTTACGACGCCCTGCCTCCCAACCAGACGATCTTCAACAAGTGCCGCCCGATCTATGAAGAGGTCCCCGGGTGGCAAGAGGACATCAGCGACGCGCAGACAAAGAGCGATCTTCCCAGGGCGGCGGTCGCCTACCTCGAAACTATCGAGGAGCTCGTCAAGGCTCCCGTCAGCTCGGTTTCAGTGGGGGCTGCACGCGAGCAACTGGTGGACATGAGCGCGTGAGAACTCTGCTCCTGGGTTCCGGCGGACGTGAGAGCGCGATGGCGTGGGCTCTCGGACGTTCGGGTGTTGTCTCCGAGCTCATCGCTGCACCGGGCAACCCAGGCGTGGGGGTTTTCGCAACGCTGGCTCAGGTCGAGCTCGGCAGCTCTTCTTCGGTGCAGGCTCTGGCCGAGCGGATAGACCCGGAGCTGGTCGTCATCGGTCCGGAGGCTCCACTGGTTGACGGTGCCGCCGATCTGCTGCGCGCCCGAGGCATGAAGGTGTTCGGACCTAATGCAGATGCAGCGCTCATCGAAGGATCGAAGAGCTTCGCAAAGGCGGTGATGACCGAGGCCGGAATTGCGACCGGTAAGGCGCGCGCCTTTACGACTGTTGGAGATGCGGTGTCGTTCATGGACGAGTTGGGCCCCCCCTTTGTCATCAAGGCAGACGGTCTTGCGGCCGGCAAGGGGGTGGTCGTCACCGAGGACAGGTCTGCGGCCGTCGACGCGCTGGAGGATCGGCTCGTTAGGGGTTCCTTCGGCGACGCCGGGCGCAAGGTCGTCGTCGAAGAGTTCCTGAGGGGTGAGGAAGTGTCGATCATCGGTGTTACCGATGGACGAACGATTCTCGCGTGCGAGCCCGCACAGGACTACAAGAGAGCACTCGACGGCGACAACGGACCGAACACCGGGGGCATGGGCTCCTACAGCCCGGTGCCGGCATGCCCTCCCGGTGCGGTCGAGGAGATCTCGGAGGAGGTCCTCAACCCCATCGTCGACTTCTTGTCGAACTAC
>JACDDL010000211.1 GCA_013817045.1 Actinomycetota bacterium
GGGATCCTTTGTTCCCTCGGCCGCAGAGGTTGCAGCATTCGAGCGGGCAGGCGAACCCGACGACCTGGGAACCGCCGACTGAGTCTGTGAGGAGCGCTGCGCAGCCCGGACGGTTAACCCTGGTGGTCCTTGGCCTCCTTACGGTTTCGCTGGGGGCCAGTTGCGTGACACGGGACGAGAAGGGCGACGGGTCGCACGCCCGCGATGGCTCCCCACAGCAAGCGCCGTCGGAGAGCTCTTCGCTTCTGTTCCTCGATGGCAACTCGCTGCTTCGCCTCGATGTCGCGTCCGGCCGCAAGACGCGTCTGGGTGCATTTCCGGCTCCCGACGTGCGGGCGTCGCCAGGTTCGGGCTGGATTGCGTATGCCGTCCCCGGGCAGCCCACGGCGGAAGCCCATCCTGACTTCCTCACCGACCCTCGCCTGCGCCTGTTCGATGTCGGCTCCGGCGGGGAGATGATCCTGGGCCGGGGATTCTCCCCGCTATGGGACCCATCCGGAAGCAAGGTTGCCTATCTGAGGTCGTCGCCGAGCCGATCGTGTGATGGCGAGACCTGCGCCGGAGGCGTCTCCGTGAGGGTGGCGTGGCCGGGGAGCGGCAGGACCGAGACGATACTCGAAAAAGGTTCGTACGGACTTCTCGGATGGGCCGGAGACAGACTTTTGGTCGCCGACGCCTCCGACACCACCCACCTCCTGAGCGTGGCGGCCTCGGGGAACAGGTTGAGGCTCCCGCTGGCGCCCAGCCAGTTCTGGGGCGCCTCTCCCGACGGGCGCTGGATGGTGAGGGTCGGGACGGAGGAGACTATGTTCGTGCGGCTCAGGGCCGGGCGTTTGACCACCGATACGACCCCGATAGCCCTGGGGGGCCGTCTCTTGGCGGCCGGGATGTGGGCTGCCGATTCTTCGGGGGTGGCTGCGATGGCCCTCCGAGGGCGCGACGCCCCGGAGATCGTCCTCTTCTCCCCCGAAGAGCCCGAGCTGCGTGCCCTGCCTCACTCGAGCGGCGTCACCGGCGCGCCGCTGTGGTCAAGCGAGGGGCACGCCCTGTTGTTTCCTCGCGTCTCGGGGGGAGGGGCGAGGAAGGTGATCGCGAGCCTTTGTCCGGCGAGTGTCAACCCTTCCCAGGATCGGAAAGGGGAGTGCCGCTCGTTGCTGTCCTGGCGGCAAGGCGTGATTCTCCTTCGAATGGAGCAATGACGCGGCTTTCCCCCCGGGTACGGCCTGGCTCCGATCAGGCCGAGGAATAAAAGTAGGGAATCGATTTGTTTATGGTGAAAAAGGAAGGGAAATACGGTAGACATCTAAGGGTGCCCGTTCGGCACTCCAGGTGAGGAGGAAACCCCTTGTCCGTCATGGACACAGAGACTCTAGATTGGCAAGACAGCGCAGCCTGTCGCGAGCACAGCAATTTGCTCTTCTTTGGTGAGGAAGGTGAATCCGAGCTCGAGAAGCAGGCTCGCGAGGCGCGAGCCAAGGGTGTCTGCGCCCGCTGTCCCGTGACCGAGCCGTGCCTCGAGTTCGCCATGGAGACCAATCAGAAGTACGGGATCTGGGGCGGGCTGACCGACAAGGAACGGGCATCGCTCAAGCGGCGGCGCGCCCGGGCCCGAAGAGCCTCCTAGATTCCGGCGTCCGGCCCTGCGGGCTTGGTTGCGCGCAGACGTTCTGCCACTTCCCTGTAGCGTCCCACCGGGACGAGATGGACCCCCTCGAATGCTCCGGAGTCCCTGATCTCTTCCACTTGGCTCAGGGCCAGGTCTATTCCCAGTTCGGGGTTCCCATCGAGTTTTTCCACGACGGCTTGTGGCACGGTGATGCCGGCGATAGTGGCGTTGACCTGAGCGGCCATCCTGCTGCTCGCCAGCACCAGGACCCCCGCATAAACCTGCCCGTCGAAATCGAGAGACTCACGCCACCGGACAAGAGCTTGTATCTCGGGTGTGATCTGGGTGACCAAGAAGTCGG
Organism: Actinomycetota bacterium; assembly: GCA_013817045.1. GTDB lineage: Bacteria > Actinomycetota > CADDZG01 > CADDZG01 > WHSQ01 > JACDDL01. The sequence continues at coordinate 1,968 of JACDDL010000211.1, forward strand.
CTCGGGCTCGCCAGGTGAGGGGGCGATCCACCCTGACAGGAGTCCCTATCCGGAAGTGGGGGAAACCGCTGAAGAGCGACCCCGTCCCGAAAGTGCGAACCTCTTCCATCATGCCCCTTACCGTCAGATCCTCGGCGCGCCGGCCTTCCTTCGGGGCGTCTCCGTACACGAATAGGAAGTGATCGACGCCGTAGGCCGCCGCCGTAAGGAGATCCCTCCTGAAGCCGAGCAGGTTGCGATCCCGTGCGTTCACACACGCCACCGAAGCACATCCCTGGTCGGCGACTTCACGGGCCACCGCAATGCTGGAGACGGTTGCTCTCCCCAGGTGATTGTCGGGAATCAAGAAGGCGTCCGTAACTGGTTTGAGCGCTGCTATCTGATTGCGGACATGATCCAGGGCCGGACGGCGAGGGGGTTCGATCTCGCAGAGCACACTGAAATCAGTGCGGTCGAGAAACGATCCCGTTCCGGATGGTGCATCGGCTGAGGGCACTCTTCGGATATACCAGGTCCGACAAAGAACGGTCCGGCCGGGTTGCTCGGCCACTTCGTGCATATGAGAACGGGCGGGATGATGTGCTCAGTCATCCGGGCCCCCAGGGTGGGTGAGAATAGAGCCCATGTGGATGAGACTCGGCTCGACGGGCGGGCCGGTACCGTGCCGGTGAACCTTTCCTCCGAGGCCTCGCGCGGCGTTGTCGGTGCGAACAAGGCGCCGGCATGGCTTGCTCCGGATCTGGCGCGCGTGGAGAAGCTTCTGTTGGCCACGGCGGGCTCGTCTCAGAATCCTCTGGTGAGTGAGGCTTCAACCCATCTGATCAAAGCGGGAGGAAAGCGTGTCCGCCCACTCATAGTGGTCTTGAGCGCTCGCGCTGGGCAGAGTGGTCTGGTTGGGACCGACCGGGCGGCAGCGGCGATCGAGCTGATCCACCTGGCCTCGCTCTATCACGACGATGTCATCGACGAGACGGATGTGCGAAGGGGTGTGCCGACGCCTCAGGCGAAGTGGGGTACTGCAATAGCGGTGCTTGCCGGTGATTACCTGTTTGCCTCCGGCTGCGCATTGGGAGCGCAAGCGGGCGGGGAGGTTCCCATACTCCTGGCTTGCGCAATCACCGAGGTATGTGAAGGACAGATCGCCGAGACGGAGTACCTCGGTGATCCGAGCCGAAAGGCGAGCGAGTATCTCGATACCATCCGGCTCAAGACTGCGACCTTGTTCCGCGCGGCGGCGGAGCTCGGCGCGGCGACATCGGCGGCCACCCCTGAAGAGAGGGCCTGTCTCGTCGCCTTCGGTGAAAACTTCGGGATAGCCTTCCAGATAGTCGACGACCTCCTCGACCTTGTCGGTGATCCCGAGACCACCGGCAAGACTCCGGGCACGGATCTCAAAGAAGGCGTGTTCACCATGCCCGTCCTTCTGGCCTGCGAGCGCGACCCGGCACTGCTGTCGCGCCTCGCGCGGGGCGACCGCGATCTCGATGCGATCCTGCCGATGATCGAAGCGACGGGAGCCCTGAGCCTGACGGCCACAGAGGCAGCCGCCTACGCGCACAAAGCCGTTGACGCGTTGGAGGGACTGCCGGCCACAGAGTGGCGGGAGGCGCTGGCTTCTCTCGTGGACGGCGTGCTCGCCCAGGTCGAGTGAGCGAACTTAGTGCTATGTCCCCTTTGCGAAAGAACTGTGCCCACCGCGCGAACGGTCGTTGATCTGACGAAGTAATTCGTCGCGCGCCGCACGCACGGCCTGTCGCGCGTCTCTGGAATGATCCCTGGCAAAGAGATGATTGCGCCCGTAGTGGAGCTCGATGACGACGTTGTGCTCGGGGGATGTCGCTTTGCCGTTGACCCTTACCTCGGCCCTGACATCACGGTAGTCGCTCAAACGGCGGTCGATCTTCGCCAGGTCCTGCTCGATGCCGTTCACATCATCGCTATCGAGATGTTCGCCGGGAGATGACACACGGATCTGCATGCCGCAACCTCCTCGCTTGTGCCACGGGGCTTCTGTGCTAAGGCATGAGGGAATCGTACGCTCATCCCAGCCATTGGGAAAAGGCCTCGGGCAGGGTCCGATCCGAGAAGTTGGCGGTGACATGCCGGCGTCCTGCCCTACCCAGCCCGTGCGCCAGAGAGTCGTCCTGCAGCAGGGATGTGATCGCCTCCGACAGTGCCCGCGGGTCCGAGGCCTCGACCACGAAGCCCGTTACGCTGTCGATCACGGCTTCGGGGGTCCCTCCTGAGCGTCCCGTCACACACGGGACTCCACTTGCCTGTGCCTCCACCAGGACGATGCCAAGTCCTTCCCCTTCGAGGCCGAACCAACGGTCGACGACCGGGAAAGCGAACACAGAGGCAGAGGCGTACAGGGCAGGCGCCTGCTCGTCGCTGATCCGCCCCGGAAATGTGACCTTCACGTCGTTGGCCCGCGCCAGCCGTTGGAGGTAGTTGGCCCGGGGGCCTGTTCCGGCGATGACCAGAGTGGCTTCGGGAACGGCTGCGGAAACGGCAGGCCAGGCTTGGATCAGGCGATGCGCACCCTTGCGGCGTGCAAGCCGGCCGAAGCTCAACACCATTTTGTCGGAGTCACGCAGTCCGAGGTCGTCACGAATCTGCCGGGTGTCCGTTTTCGGATGGAAGCGATCGAGGTCGACGCGCGCAGGCAGGCGCTCGAACGGTGGGTGCGGCTGCTTGTACTTGTCGAGCAGGGTACGGACTCTGTCACCGGTGTAGTGGCTCACCGGCAATAGGAGGTCGGCGGCCGCAAGCGATGCAGCGACAAGCTTCCCAAGCCCAGGGATTGCCCCCGGGACGGTGGTTTCTGCGCCGTGGATCACACTTGCATAGGAGTAGCCCCTTCTTTTCAGTGCGGGGCCCAGGAGCGCAAGGGGCCACGGGGTTCCGAAAAGAATGCGATCGGCGGAATGCCGGGCTGCGGTCTCTTCGATGAGCCGCAGTGTCCGCCTTCCGGGAACCAGAAACTGCTTGGCGAAGCCGGTCACGGGGTAACCAAGATCGGAGGGGAGCGCCTTGCCGTCCCTCATCCGGGGAGCCAGCACCGCGAGTGACGGACTCAGTGCGGAACACAGTTGAGCCAGGTAGCTTTCGATGCCTCCTTTCCCCGGTAGGAACGAAGAGGTGACCAACAGGGCGCGCGCCATAGCCGATTATGCGCGTGAGAGGG
>JACDDL010000212.1 GCA_013817045.1 Actinomycetota bacterium
AACGAGCGCCTTATGTCGGGGCCGCTCTCGCCATCGACCGACACCGTCTCGCGTCGCCGATAGGCCTGGACGACATAGATGTCTGCCCCGACTCTATCTGCCATCACCAGCACGTACGAGGGATGTCCTTGCCGCCACTCGATCAATGGAACGATGTGGGGCAGAGCCCCGAACTCAACCTGATCGCCAACCCCCCGGCTCAGGTTGCGTGTCAGAAGCACCTCCTCGGTGTTGGCAATAGCGGCCAGGCCCAGCCCGCGCTTGTGCGATCCATCGGTCTGGGCGTCGAGCGCAGCGAGGGCACTTTGCGCCGCCCCCTCGTCCTCCACCTGTCTACGCAGGGCGCGCCACCGCAGCTCGATGTCGTGCGGTGAAGCCTCGCTCGTCACCTCGGTGTTGAGGTAGAGAGAGACGAACGGGCCCTCGGCGCTGAGAACTCCTTGTAATTGTTGATCCCAAAGACTGATGTCCTGCATATCTCTCCCAGAGTGGTGTTTGACGTTAGGTCCTAGAGGTGCCCCTCCGCCTCGAACTCACGCAAGAAACCTTCGAACAAGCGTCGGTGCCCTTCCTCGTCACGCTGAATGTCAATGACCATGTCTTGGGTGACCCAGTCGAGTCCGTCACAGAACTCGATGATGTGGCTGTAATGCTCTATCGCGCCCTGCTCGGCTTCCACAACCCCGCGAATGATGCTGATCACGTCGGTCTGGCGTTCGGGAGGCTGGAGCGATTTCTGCTCGGGTGAAAACTCCAGAGAACCTGGGACTACTCCGTAAAGCTCCTTTATGCGATTGGCGAACTGTTGAGCATGCGAGAGCTCCTCCTGTATGTCTTGATCGAGGGACTCCGCGATCTCACGCGCCCGCACGCCGTCCGGGTTTACCGAATTGGTGATGTAGCTCATGACTGTTTCCAGCTCCATGAAGTACGCCTTCTTCAGCAACCCGAGGAGCTCTTCTCTTTTCGCGTTGTTGTCCTCCGTCAAGATGGGTGGCTGCCCCGCTCTTGCATGTGGCATCTGAACCTCCTATTGGGTTGGTCCGTCAACTCTAACGGGTGGGAGGGACCCTAGCGCGGCCTGGGGATCGGTGACCCAGTCGCGTGTGAGAAAGAGCCAAAAAGCAAGACCCGCATAAGGCCCATAGCGACGGAACCTCCTGACTATGCTTGCATCCTTGACGGTGCTCTTTCCGACCAGACGGGCGTAGGTAGGACGCGTCCAGGAGTCCAAGACGAGCTGGGAATAGCGTCCCATCATCATCATGATGTGGGCCGCAGCGTAAGGTCCCACTCCGGGCAGGGACGTCAGGCGAGCCAATATCTCCTCGTCCGGGACTTCCTCCCGGGGTGCGCTGCCCATCTCCTCGAGGAGGACCTCCTCTGCCGCCACCGATCGCGCCAGCGACAGCAGATAGCGGCCCCGGTACCCGGCCCGGGCAACGTCTCTGTAGAAGTCTTCGCCGGCTTCCGCCATCGCTCGCGGGCTCGGGAAAGCGCGTCCCGACGCCCCCGCCGCCGGTGCGCCCGGCGCCGCAGCTCCCAGGTGCTCCACGATGGCGCCGACCATCCGCTCGGTAGCGGACCACGCGCAGTTCGTTGTGCAGATGGTCTTCACCACGTCCTCGAACACCGTCGGGCTCCTCATCAGGCGCCCCGCACCCGGGGACGCCCACGCCATCGAGGGGTCCTCCATACAGAGCTCGTAGAAGGGCGACAGGTCTTCGTCCAGACGCAGGATGTGCCGGACCAGATCGAGGAGCCGGGCGCGCTGAGCCGGCCCGGGGCTCCGTCCGGTAACGCTCATGACGGCTCGGGCATCATCCACCGCGCCCACGCGCACGGTTCGTGCACTGGTCTCCGAGAGGCCCAGAGTGACCGTGAAGGATGCGCCCGCGGGGTCAACGCTCATGGGTGGAAGCATCGCAACGCCGTGCGACAAGACCGTTCGGGCGAAGATCACCGGCTCGCCGCCGGGACCGGCAAGCGGAAACTCGAGGGCATCGGACGTCACCGGGCTAGCCCCCGAAGAAGCTGAGGAGCTCGAGGACACACAATGTTAGCTCCAGGTCTTCGCTCCATCCGGTCGGTGGTGCGCCGTCCCTGAGTGCATCGAGGAAGAGCTCAACCGAGGGGTGCTCCGGAGGGACGCCGGCGGCCCCCCAAAATGTCAATGCAGTGGTTCGCTCCCTGGGGCCCCACCCCTCCTCGTCCCATTCCCTCACCCATCGCAGACCCCATTCCGCCATTTCGGTCTTAGGCCCTTCTACCTGCCAGTAGGCGCCTGCGGCAGCAAAGGTCGGGTATGCGCCACCCGTGAAGCGGCCCTCGACATCGGCCTCGCCGCGCAGCAGGTCCATGGCGCGCGCCCCAGGGTCCCGCCCGACCGCCAGCAATCCACACGCCGCCGAGGCGGTTGCCCAGACCTTGGCGCCGGCGGCTGTATCGAGCTCCCCCGGCACGTCATCGGGCGCATCGAGCCACGCTCGCGCGGGGGTCTGTGCCTCTTGGAGCCAATCTCCTGCCACGGCCGCCGGCCCCATGTCCCCGGCTCCGAGCACCACGAGCAAGCAGAGCCCCTGCCCGGTGGCCCCAGGCGAGAGCCGGCCCGAGGGCCCCGTGAAGGCGCCGCGTGGATCCTGGCCGGGGATCGCAGGAATGGGTCCCGGATCGTCACCGCCCAGTCTCAGGGCGCGCCACGATCGCCACTCGTCCCCCTCGCTCAACACGCGCTCGAGTGCCAGCTCCTGATCGATCGGCATGGGATGCACCCTAAAGCGCGACCTTCGAAATTAGGCCCACAACCACCACAGGGCGCGCCGGGGCCGGACCACGATCACCTCTCCCGAAGGCGGATTCTGCGAGTACTGCCTGTAACGGGCAAGGAGCTCTCGAGGAGGATGTCCCGGCGCTTCGACGGTCGCCTCGCCCTGAACCATCACCCAACCCAGCCGGGTCCAGTCCTCATCCCAACGGTCGACCGTCAGCGCCACAGCCGGATTGGCGTCGATGTTGCGCAGACGCTCCAGGCGCCGGCCGCCCTTGGGCTTGTGGTCGACGGCAATGACCACTTCACCCGCGCGCAGGGCAAAGCACACCGGGACACTGTGGGGCCGGCCTTCCCGTCCGACGGTGGTGAGAAAGGCGCGCCGAGCTTCATCGATGATCCGGCGCGCCGAAATGGGAAGGTCCTCGATGCGCTCAGACGAACCACCGGCCACGGTCTGTAGGGTAATGACATATGGGCTACCTTTCGCACATGCCCGAGATTCTCACCGTTCAAGGTGACATCACTTCGCACACATAGGGGGAGGGTGGATTGACAACGAAAGTGGGAGTGGTAGGCACGGGCTTCGCTGCGACGTCCCACATCGAGGCGCTGCACCGGCTGCCCCAGGTTCAGCTTGTGGCGCTCGCAGGAAGCAGTCACGCCAAGGCCGACGCAGCCGCAGCCGAGCACGGCATCGATAGGGCGTTTGGGAGCTATCGCGAGCTCGTAGACGACGACGCTGTCGAAGTTGTGCATAACTGCACACCGAACTTCTTGCATGCGAGGGTCAACGCAGCAGCGATGGACGCTGGGAAGCACATTCTTTCGGAGAAGCCCTTGGCGATGAACAGCGTCGAAACGGCTTCACTCGTGCAGCAGGCAGAGGCATCCGAAGTCGTGAGTGGCGTGTGCTTCAACTACCGTCATTACCCCATGGTCAGGCAAGCCAAAGCCATGATTGATTCAGGTGATTACGGACCGGTGAATCTCGCTCATGGCAGTTACCTGCAGGACTGGTTGCTCTTTGCCAATGATTGGAACTGGCGGCTCGAATCCGACAAAGCCGGGAGCTCACGCGCCATCGCAGACATTGGCTCCCACTGGCTTGATCTCGTTCAGTACATCACCGGGCAGCTCGTAAGCGAGGTTTGCGCCGACATTTCGACTGTCCACAAGAGCAGGTTCAAGCCTGCCCAGGGGTCGCAGACCTTCGCGTCGGCAGATTCCACAGCGGCGGAAGTGGTGGCCGTCGACACCGAGGATTTCGGCAACGTGCTCCTTCGCTTCGACAACGGAGCTCGAGGCGCCATGAGCATTTCGCAAGTTAGTCCCGGCAGAAAGAACCGCCTCTGGTTCGAGATAGATGCAGCATCAGCATCGGTGGTCTGGGATCAAGAGGAACCGAACCACCTTTGGTTGGGAAGGCGCGACGAAGCGAACTGTCAACTTGTGCGCGACCCGGGGCTGTTGGCGCCGGAGGCAGCCCGCCTGGCCCACTTTCCTGCCGGTCATCAAGAAGGCTGGCCGGACGGGCTCAAGAACATGTTCATCGATTTCTACGGGGCCATCGATGCCCTCAGGAGTGGAGACGAATACAGCGCATCCTTCGCGACGTTCGCAGACGCTCATCAGGTGCTCCGCACGGTCGAGGGCATCGTCGAAAGCCACCGATCAAGAGGGTGGGTCAAACTGACCGATGGACTGGAGGCAGAGGCATGAAGCTCGGCGTATTGACGGTGCTCTATCAGAACCTGCCATTGGAGGAGGCGCTCGACAAGATCGCCGGTATGGGCGCCCAGGCGGTCGAGCTGGGAACAGGCAACTACCCGGGAAACAGTCACGCCGACCCCCACGCGTTGCTTGAAGATCCGTCGAACCTCGAGGCACTCAGGCAAGCAGTAGAGGATCGGGGCCTCATGATCAGTGCGCTGAGTCAGCACGGCAATCCGCTGCACCCGGACGAACATATCGCCTCGAGCGCGCACGAAACCTGGCGGCAAACCGTGCTTGTCGCCGAGCAGCTCGAAGTGCCGGTGGTAAACGCATTCTCAGGTTGTCCCGGCGACTACGAGGGCGCTCGCTTCCCGAACTGGGTGACCTGCCCATGGCCTCCCGACTTCCAGGACATCCTGGAATGGCAATGGAATGAATGCGTAATTCCCTATTGGACCAACCAAGCGGCATTCGCGCGCGAGCACGGGGTGAAGATCGCCTTCGAGATGCATCCCGGCTTTGTCGTCTATAACCCTGAAACTTTGCTGCGGCTGCGTCAGGCGGTCGGTCCAGAAATTGGCGCTAACTACGATCCCAGCCACCTCTTCTGGCAGGGGATCGACCCGGTCGAATCAATCAAGCAACTCGGCCGTGCAGACTCTA
>JACDDL010000213.1 GCA_013817045.1 Actinomycetota bacterium
TTCTCCGACGAGATAGCGGGCGATCAGTTCATCCAACTCGTCGACCGCGGCCCCGGCACCCAGATCCTCACTTTCAACGATGAGCCGTTCGACAGCTACTTCTCGGGCAACACGATTCAGATCTGTCCCGTCGGGGCGCTTACGAGCAAGCCGTACCGGTTCGTGTCGCGCCCGTGGGACCTGGTCTCGGCGCCGAGCATCTGTGCCTACTGCTCGGTTGGATGTCCGCTCACCAACGACGTGCGCGGCGGCCAGCTCGTCCGGACCCAGGCGCTTCCCAACGAAAACGTCAACGACTTCTGGACCTGCGACAAGGGACGCTTCGGCTACCACTACGTCTCGTCGGAGGACCGGCTCACGACGCCGCTGATCCGCAATCAGAGGCAGGAGTTCGAACCGGTCAGTTGGGGGGAGGCCGTCGGCGCGGCAACCGGCCCCCTGTCCCGGGGCCGGCGGGTCGGGGTCATCGCGGGCGGCCATCTCACGACCGAAGACGCCTACGGAGTGGCGCGCCTCGCGAAGAGGACGATCGGCACGCCGCACGTCGACTCGCGGCTCCAGGATGCGGGCGCGCCCTATGAGCTCGCGCTCGAGGTAGGCGATGCCGCAGGGTCGACGGCCACGATCAACGACCTCGAGTCGGCGCGCACGATCGTGTGGGTCGGGCCGGACCCCAAAGAGACTCTCCCGGTGCTCTATCTGAGGCTGAGACAGGCGTGGGGGGACCACAACACGAAGCTGATCGTGATCTCGGCGCGCCGGATCTCACTCGACGGATTCGCGACGCACGTCGTTCGTTGCGATCCCGGCGGTGAAGCACTCGCCCTGCAGGGCCTCATGGACGGATCCGAGCTTCCGGCGGCGAGCGATGTCGGAGACCCCACGGTTGTGTGCTGGGGCCCGAGCTCTCCGGGGCGTGACGAGACGGGCATATTCCACGCAGTGATCGAGCTGGTGAAGGCGAAGGACGCCAAGCTTCTGATGTGCCCGCCACACGCAGGGTCCCAGGGGCTCATCGACATGGGCGTGCATCCGACGCTCGACGCCGGCTACAACCCGGCGCCCACGCCGGGGCTCGATACGCGCGGGATTCTCCAGGCGGCGACCGAGGGCGAGCTGGAAACGCTCCTGCTGGTGGGCGCCGACCCGATTGCCGACTTCCCCGACTCCGAGCTCGCAACCCAGGCGCTTGCAGGCGGCGTTTTCGTCGTGGCCGTCGAGATTCTTCCGACCGAGAGCGTGGCCTATGCCGACGTCGTGCTCCCGAGCGCGGCCTACGCGGAGCGCGAGGGAACCTTCACCAACCTCGAACGTCGCCTGCAGAAGCTCCAACCCGTCCTGCCGCCCCCGGGCTCCGCGATCGAGCCGTGGAAGATCTGCGCCCGGCTTGCGGCTGCGATGGGGGACAACTGGGGGCTGCCCGACTTCGACGACGTGTGGAGGGCGATCAACGCGGACGTCCCGTCGCACTCCGGCCTCCGGGCCGATCACCTCCGGAACCAGCCGGTCACCCCGGCCCCCTACTACGAGTCGGGCTTCGAGGGGGAGACCTCGAGCGGCACGATCGTTGCGGGCCCCGGCGGACAGTATCCCCACGGTCACCGGGCCGGGTCACCGTTTCAGACCGGCCAGAACTGGCCCCTGTCGTGGGAGCTGCGCGCCTTCGAAGCAAAACAACGCCCCGGGCTCATACCGTCGGTCCCGGCCCGGAACGGCAACGGGTCCCCGCATGTGCGCGGGACCTCGCCTCCCTCCGCTGCGGCCCGGGCACCGGGGCGCTTTGCGCTGTACTCGGGGCGTCTCATCTACGACGAGGGCACGATGGTGTCGCGCACAACCGCGCTCAGGGGCATCCAGAAGAAGCCGTTCGTCGAGATGCACCCCGACGACGTCAAAGAGCTCGAGTTGTCGGACGGCGGCTCCGTGGTGGTCGAGTCCGATGGCGGCGCGGCCGAGCTCAGGATAGTCGTGTCGGATATCGCGAAAGGGGCGGTATTCGTCCCCTACGACCAGGAGGGACTGCGCGCCAACCGGCTGATACGCGGCGCCTCTCCGACGGTGGCGTTGCGCAAGCCATGAGTGCAATCTTGGATTTCATCGGCGTCGAGTTCATAGTTGCGCTCGTAAAGGCAATCGTCGTCTTTGCGGCGCTGTTGCTCACGACCATCCTGGTGGTGTGGTTCGAGCGCAAGGTCATAGCCGACATGCAATCGCGGGTGGGCCCCAGCCGCTGGGGGCCGTGGGGCCTCATGCAGACTCTCGCCGACGGCATCAAGCTGTTCTTCAAAGAGGACTTCCGCCCCCAGGGCGCCGACAAGTGGGCCTATGCGCTCGCCCCGGTGCTCGCCATGGTGCCCGCCATCCTTGGGTTCGCAGTTGTGCCGGTGGGCGGTGTGCTCGGCTTTGGAGACACCAGGGTGGGTCTGGTTGGGAGCGACCTCAACGTGGGCATTCTCTACTTCCTCGCGATGGGATCGATCAACGTCTACGGCATCGTTCTCGCCGGTTGGGCATCCGGTTCGAAGTACCCACTGCTCGGAGGTATCCGGTCGACCGCTCAGCTCATCTCCTACGAGACCTCCTTGGGGCTGTCGCTCGTGCCCATTGCCCTCGTCGCCGGAAGCCTCTCCACGGTCCAGATCGTGCAAGCCCAGGCTGGGACGGTCGGCAACGTCACTTTCTTCGACGGCATTCCCGTCCTCGAGCAGGTCAGCTCGCTCTTCAGGTTCATCCCCAATTGGTTCATCTGGTCGCAGTGGCCCGCGTTCGCGATCTTTTTCATCTCCGGGATCGCAGAGACGAACCGCGCCCCGTTCGACCTGCCCGAGGCGGAGAGCGAGCTCGTCGCCGGTTACCACACGGAGTATTCCGGCATTCGTTTCGCGCTGTTCTTCCTGGGCGAGTACGTGCACGTCGTGGTCATCTCCGCAATGGCCGTCACCTTGTTCTTCGGTGGATGGGATGGGCCGATCTTCCCGTTCCTGTCGTGGCTGTGGCCGCTCATCTGGTTCACGCTCAAGACGATCGCGTTCGTCTATCTGTTCGTGTGGCTGCGGGCGACCATGCCGCGGCTCCGCTATGACCGCCTCATGTGGCTCGGATGGAAGCGCTTGATACCCGGGGCGCTCCTCTGGATCATGGTGACCGCGGTGGTCAACACGGCCGGCATCGACCGGGGCGTCCGTCTGGCAGTGTTCGGCGCGCTGTTCCTGCTCGTCCTGGGGTTTGTGATCAGGGGCGACCCCCGGCAGAAGACCGCGGTGAGTCCGCAGAGGAGGGTTTCCAGTGGCGCTGCCTGAGATCCTGGGCGGCATGAGGGTCGTGGTCAAGAACGTGTTCAAGCGCAAGGACACGATCGCTTACCCCGAGGTCCGCCGCAGGCCCTATCCGCGCTTCAAGGGGCGGCACATTCTCGACCGCCATCCCGATGGCCTCGAGAAGTGCATCGGCTGTGAGCTGTGCGCCGGCGTTTGCCCCGCCGACGCCATTTACGTCGTGGGGGCCGAGAACTCTCCCGGAGAGCGCTTCTCCCCGGGGGAACGTTACGCACAGATCTACCAGATCAACTATCTGCGCTGCATATTCTGCGGCCTGTGCGTCGAGGCGTGTCCGACCGAGGCTTTGCTGATGACAACCGAATTCGAGCTGTCCAGCTACTCGCGCGCCGAAGCCATCCTGACCAAAGAGCAGCTGATCGTCGATGAGCCCATTCGGCGTCACTGGCCGACCACCAAAGAGCTTCCTCCCGATTACAACGTTCTTGCAGAGATGGCCAAGGGGGGCTATCAGGCGAACGAGGAGTCAAACGTCGCCGATGAGCACTCCCGGGCCGCCAGTGGCACAGGGTCGAGCCAGTCCGGGAAGGGGGCCGAGAGATGATTGCGCTGATCGTCTTCGGCGCCGTGTTCGTCTTCGCCCTCGGGTGCTCGATCGCCATGCTGTTTGCCAAGAACGCAGTGCACACCGCACTGTTCCTGGTGGGGAGTCAAGTCGCGCTCGCCGTAGCCTTTTTGCTTCAGGGCGCTCATTTTGTGGCGGCGGTGCAGATCATCATCTACGCAGGCGCCATCATGGTGCTCTTCCTGTTCGTCGTGATGCTCTTGGGCGTCGACCGCTCCGAGGTTCTCGTCGAGCCGCTGCCGGCGCAACGGCAGGTCGCCCTTGGACTGGGGACCCTGTTGGCCGCCGGCATCACCTACATTGCACTGACGAGCGTCGACCTCATCGGAGCCGACCGGACTCAAGCTCTGGCGGCCATAAACCGGGACCCCGGCAACGTTCTGGCGGTCGCCAGGACCCTGTTCAGCCGTTACCTGCTGGGGTTCGAAGCGACCTCGGTCCTGCTCGTAACAGCCATCGTGGGCGTAATGGTTCTGGCGCGGCGCGTCGACTCCGTCACGTCCCTGAGCGCGTCGACTCCCTCTTCGGAGGAGCGTGAGGTCGCATGACCGAGGTGGCGCCCGGCTACTATCTCGCCCTCGCCGGCTTGATGTTCTCGATCGGAGTGATCGGCGCCCTCGTTCGGCGCAACGCGATTGTGATCTTCATGTTCATCGAGCTGATGTTGAACGCGGTCAATCTGATGTTCGTAACCTTCTCCCGCATACGGGGAAGCGTCGACGGTCAGATTCTTGTCTTCTTCGTGCTGGTTGTTGCCGCGGCCGAGGCCGTGGTCGGATTGGCCATCATCCTCGTGATCGTGCGCCGCAGGGCATCCGCCAACGTCGACGACGTGAGCCTTCTCAGGTGGTGATCGCTCAGGAGCAGGTAGTTGCCGGGTTCGATCCCGTGTTGGCGCCTTTGATCATCGGCCTCCCGCTGGCCGGCGCTGTGATTCTGCTGCTCTTCGGCAAGCGCATCGGGCGGCTCTCCGGCGTGCTTGCTTGCGGGACCATAGGTCTGGCTGCGGTAATCGGACTGCTCAACTTCATTGCTTTGCTCGGCGCGCCGGAAGAGTCCAGGACCGCTACGCAGCATGTCTTCGACTTCGTCTCCGTGGGCAGATTGCAGACGGGTGTGGACCTGCTGCTCGATCCGCTGTCGCTGGTGATGGTCATGGTCGTGACCGGCGTTGGCGCGCTCATCCACATCTACTCGATCGGCTACATGCACG
>JACDDL010000046.1:0-352 GCA_013817045.1 Actinomycetota bacterium
GGTCGACTCCGACGGGGTGGTTAGAACGCTCCTTCAGCGGGACCTCATCACGGAGTCGGGACGTGACAGCGGCCCGGGGGCACCGCTTCTGCTGACGGTCAGCCGGAATTTCCTCGAGCGGATGGGTCTGCGCTCGACCGACGATCTGCCCGCTCTGTCGGGCTTCATGCCCGACTCCGAGGCAGTGGAGGAGATGGAATCGAAACTGTCCCCGGGAGCGTAAGCCCTGAAGGCGAACGGCTGCAGAAGGTGCTGGCAAAGGCCGGTCTCGGATCGCGGCGTTCGGTCGAGGACCAGATAAGGGCGGGCCGCATCACGGTGAACGGGCGCCGGGCCGTCCTCGGACAAAGAA
>JACDDL010000046.1:362-15990 GCA_013817045.1 Actinomycetota bacterium
GTTCAACAAACCAATCGACGTGGTGACGACGGCGGCCGATACCGAGGGGCGCCCAACCGTCCACGACTACATCGAGATGCCACAGCGGGTGTGGCCGGTGGGCAGGCTGGACATGGACTCGGAGGGGGCCCTGCTCCTCACCAACGACGGGGAGCTCACCCATCGGTTGACGCATCCCCGCTTCGGCGTCCCGAAGGTCTACCTGGCGTATGCCCGGGGGACCGTCGGCGCCCGGGCCTTGAAGGCGCTCGCCGTGGGCGTCAGGTTGGACGATGGGATGACGGGTCCCGCCAGAGTGCGCCCCGTGGAGCGTTTTCCGGGGGGAACCCTGGTCGAGATCGAGCTGAGGGAGGGCCGCAACCGTCAGGTGAGGCGGATGTTCGAATCCCTCGACCATCCCCTGAAGCGTCTGGTGAGGACGGCGGTGGGCCCGGTGATGCTGGGCCACCTCAAGCCGGGCACCCTGCGGCGTCTGGCCCCGGACGAGGCCCGGGCCCTCTATCGAGCCTGCAGGCTGTAGACCAGGTGACTTATCGACAAAATGATGAGTCGTTAAATAGACACACCTTCCCCGGCCGATCGGGCCCGTGACGGAGCGGGTTCGAGGGCTCAGGGGGGCGACGACCGTCGCCCACGACGACGCCGACGCGATCGTGGCGGCGACCGCGGACCTGCTGCAGGAAATGTTGGAGCGCAACGAGGTGGCTCCCGACGATCTCGTCAGCCTGGTGTTCACCTCGACCTCGGACCTCACCGCCGAGTTCCCCGCCGCCGCGGCGCGCCGCCTGGGGATCGATCACATCCCGCTTCTGTGCGCCCGGGAGATAGACGTCCCCGGGTCGGTGCCCCGCTGTATCCGGGTCCTCATGCACCTCTACACTGGGAGGGACCACGGCACGCTCCGCCACGTCTATCTGAGAGGGGCCCGCCGGCTCCGGAGTGATCTGCCGGAGTAGTCTGCAGGACCTTCGTAACCCTTAAGGACAGGTGTAGCTTTGGCCAGGCATGTCGCAGTGGTGGGAACCGGACTGATCGGGGGATCGATCGCGCTCGGATTGCGCCGCTCCCGGCCGTCGACACCCGTGGTCGGGTACGACACCGACCCGGCGTCGATGGAAGCAGCGCTGCGAAGCGGGGCCCTGACCGCGGGCGCCGCTTCGGCCGAAGAGGCGGTGTCGGGGGCCGAGCTGGTGGTGCTCGCCATGCCCGTCGACCAGATCCCGGCCGCCTGCGAGGTCCTGGCGGACGCGGTGGCGCAGGATGCCATCGTCACCGATGTCGGCAGCGCCAAGGTCGACGTCGTGGCGCATGGAGAGGCGGCTTTCGGTGAACGGTTCGCCGGCGGCCACCCCATGGCCGGCTCCGAGCGCCACGGGATCGGAGCTGCGGAAGCAGAGCTATTCGATTCGGCATGGTGGATCCTCACCCCCACGCAGAGAACCTCTCACACCGCCTATCAGGGGGTCGCCCGCCTCGCCACCCGGCTCGGGGCCAAGCCCGTGGCGGTCGATCCCTTGGTCCACGACACGCTCGTGGCCCGTCTGAGCCACCTGCCACAGCTCACCGCGAGCGCGCTCGTGGACACCGCCGCCACCGCAGGCGATCGGGACGCCCTCCTGGGGCTCGCGGCCGGGGGGTTCCGGGATGTGACCCGGATCGCCGCGAGCAATCCCGACCTGTGGGTAGCCATTCTCAGGTCCAACCGTACCGCGGTGCTCGAGGCTTTGGGGGCTCTCCGCGGGCGTCTGGCACGGCTCGAGGGGATGATCGAGGCAGGGCAATGGACGGGGGTACGGGAGTTCCTCGACGCGGCGCGGCGGGCCCGCCTCGACCTCTTCTCCAAACCCGTCTACGTGGGAACGCCGGTGGCCCTGTCGACCATGATTCCCGACCGTCCCGGCGTATTGGCGGAGGTCACCACCGCGGCGGGCGAGTTGGGGGCCAACATCGAAGACCTGAGGATCGTTCACTCGAGTGAGGGAGGAAAGGGCCGTCTGGAGCTCGTTGTGGCGGGGGACACCTCTGCGGGGCTGCTGGCTTCGGCCCTGACCGCACTCGGTTACAGGGTGGAGCGGTCCGGGGTCGACAAAGATGTTTGACGATAAGTCGATTAATCGCCATGACGACTAGTTCCCCTCGTCCGGGGGCCGCCTCCACCACCCGGGTGGACGGTCCCTCGGGGGCATTGCGCGGCGTCGTCCGAGTCCCGGGCGACAAGTCGATCTCCCACCGGGCCCTGATACTCGGCGCCCTCGCCCAAGGACGTTCCCGCCTCACGGGGATGAACCTGGGGCGAGACGTCCTCGCCACCGCGGCGGTGCTCGGCCGGCTGGGGGCATCCGTGCATCTGACCGAACCTCAAGTTCAGGTTGACGTCGAGGGCTGGGGGGAGCGAGGGCCGCACGAGCCCGACGACGTGCTCGACGCGGCCAACTCCGGGACGACCCTCAGATGCCTGCTAGGGGTATGCGCCCGAGCGACCGGTGCATTCACCTTCACCGGGGATGGATCGCTGCGCCAACGACCCATGGCCCGTGTCGTTTCCCCCCTGCGCGCGATGGGCGCCCGCATCGACGGCCGGGCCCAGGGCAGCCTTTTGCCCCTGACGGTTCGGGGGAGCAGTCTGACGGGCCTCGCCCATACGCTGCCGATTGCGAGCGCCCAGGTCAAGACCGCGCTCCTGCTGGCGGGGCTTGGCGCAGCGGGTTCGACCTCGGTTACCGAGCCGCGGCCCAGCCGGGACCACACCGAAAGGATGCTGGTCGCCTCGGGCGTCCCCGTGGGCAGACGCGCCCTCACCGCCACCGTTGCAGGAGGGGGGAAGGTGAGCCCGGGGGCCAGACGGATCCCCGGCGACCTGTCGTCGGCCGCCTTCGTTCTCGCCGCCGCCATCCTCGTTCCCGGCTCGGACGTCGTAGTGCCCGAGGTAGGCATCAACCCGACGCGCGCGGGGTTCCTCAGGGTGCTGGCTGCCATGGGCGCGGACATCGAGGTCGAGCCTGCCGGCGAGTGGGGCGGAGAGCCCGTGGGCACCGTGCGGGCCCGGTCCTCGGCCCTTCGAGGCGTGGCCGTCCACGCCGAGGAGGTCCCGGCCCTCATAGACGAGCTGCCGATCCTGGCGGTGGTTGCCACCCGGGCGGCCGGACAGACCCTGTTTCGGGGCGCGGGGGAGTTGCGGGTGAAGGAGAGCGACCGCATAGCAACGATGGCCGCGGGGCTGAGCGACCTCGGCGCCGAGGTCGAGGCGCTCCCGGATGGGCTCTCCATACGGGGCCCGACGCCGCTTCGGCCGGCGGAGGTCGATTCGCTCGGTGATCACAGAGTGGCGATGTCGCTCGCGGTGGCCGGACTGATAGCGGACGGGCCCGTAACCGTACGGGGCTGGGATGGCGTCGACACCTCGTTCCCCGGCTTCCTGACGACGCTCGGTGCTCTGCGATCCGGCGGCTCCTCGGGGAGCCGTCCATGACCGTTGTCGCCATCGACGGGCCCGCGGGCGCGGGGAAGAGCACCGTCGCCCGGCGGGTTGCGTCCGCTCTCGGCTACAGGCACCTCGATACGGGCGCCATGTACCGGGCGGTGGCCCTTGCGGCGCTCGAGCGGGGCCTGGGGCCCGAGCAAGCGGCCTCCCTCGAGCAGCTCGCCGCAGATCTCGACCTCGCGATCGAAGGTGACAGGGTTCTGGTCGAGGGCCGGGACGTCAGCGCCCGCGTCAGGCAGCCGGATGTGACCAGAGCGGTCTCGGCCTACTCCGCAGTGCCCGGTGTCCGGGCTGCTCTGGTTCACAGACAACGTGAGCTCGCGGCCCAGAGGGATGTGGTTATGGAGGGCCGGGACATCGGGACTACGGTCGTCCCGGACGCGGGGATCAAGATCTTCCTGACCGCCAGCATACGCGAGCGCGCCCTCCGGCGACTTGCAGATCAGGGCGCCGATGACGCTCCCACGCGGTCCGAGCTCGAGGCGTCGATAGCCGCCCGGGACGAGGCGGACGCTACCAGAGCGGCTTCTCCGTTCGTCCGCGCGCCGGACGCGGTCGTCGTCGACTCGACCGGCAAGGACGTGGACGATGTCGTGGCCGAGCTGTTGCTCTTGATCGGCGAGCGCGAGCGACGGTGACCGGCTCGATACCCGCCGGCCGTCGCCTGCCCGTCGTTGCAGTGGTGGGACGTCCCAACGTGGGCAAGTCCTCGTTGGTGAATCGCATACTCGGCCGCCGCGAGGCGATCGTCGAAGCGACGCCTGGGGTGACGCGCGACCGAGGAGGCTTCTCCGCGGAATGGGCGGGCCGTCGGTTCGAGGTCGTCGACACCGGGGGACTCGAAGCCGGGAACGAGGGCTTGGAGGCGCGCGCCGGAGAGCAGGCGTACGTGGCCATCGACGTAGCCGATGTCATCATGCTCGTCGTGGATGCCGCTGCCGGCGTTCTCGAGGACGATCTCATCGTGGCCGACGTTCTGCGACGCTCGGGCAAGCCGTTGCTGGTCGCGGCCAACAAGGTGGACGACGCCCGCGACGAACCGGGGGTGGCCGCCTTCTACCGCCTCGGGCTCGGCGATCCAATTGCCGTCTCGGCCCTGCACGGCCGAGGCTCGGGAGACCTTCTCGACTCTCTGACGCACCTCTTGGGATCGCAGGGGGACGCTTCGGCTCAGGACGAGTGGGCGTACGCGGCCATAATCGGGCGTCCCAATGTGGGGAAGTCTTCGATTCTCAACGCACTGCTCGGAGATGAGCGCGCACTTGTCGACCCCGTGCCGGGGACCACCCGGGATCCGGTCGACTCGCATGTGGCCATGCCGGACGGACGCGTGCTGCGCATCGTCGACACGGCCGGGATGCGCCGGCGGGTCGAGATCAAAGAGCCGCTCGAATACTTCAGTTGGGTGCGGTCGCGCGCGACCCTCGGCCGCGTGGATGTCGCTCTTCTCGTGATCGACGCGGCAACCGGGGTGACCTCCCACGACCAGAGGCTTGCGGAAGAGATCGTGGAATCGGGGCGCGCCTGCGTAGTGGCCGTAAACAAGTGGGACCTGGCCGCTTCCGACCCCGCGGACAGGCTGCGTCTCGAACAGGACATGGCCGAGCGCCTGCGCTTCCTCGACTGGGCGGTAATGGTCCGAACCTCGGCTCTCACCCGGCGTGGGATAACGCGCCTGCTCCCGGCGCTGGACGAAGCGATCGCCTCACACCGCCGGCGGCTCTCGACCGGCGCACTCAACCGTTTCATCAGCGAGGCTCAGGAACGGAGCCCACATCCGCGCACCGGCGGACGCTCCGTTCGGGTTCTCTACTCGGTCCAGGCGTCCGTCGCGCCCCCCACGGTGGTTCTCTTCACCACCGCGCGGTTGGAGGCGGGCTACCTGCGCTACATCGAGAACCGGTTGCGGGAGCACGAGCCATTCAGGGGAAGCCCCATCGTCACCCAGGTCCGCACGAGGCCGGCCAGGCGGCACTGACCCGCGCTCGCGTCACGGGGACGGGTATCATCTGCCATTCGGGACGTGGCGCAGCTTGGTTAGCGCACTGGTCTGGGGGACCAGGGGTCGCCGGTTCGAATCCGGCCGTCCCGACAAAGAGAGGCAACGACCAAGGCCTGGAGGCCGCGCGTGAGCTTGGAGGAGCCTTCGAGCAGATGGGCGACGTTACCCAACGCCCTCTCGTTGGTACGCCTGGGAACCGCCCCGGTGTTCCTGAGGCTCTTTCTGACCGGCCGTGAGGACGCCGCCGTGATCCTCTACGGCGCCGGCGCCGTCACCGACTTCTGGGACGGATACCTCGCCCGGCGCACCCATTCGGTGAGTAAGCTCGGGACGCTCCTGGACCCCGTGGCCGACCGGGTCTTCATAGCGACGCTTGCAGGGGCGCTCGTCTCCCGCGGCGACCTGGCGCCGTGGTTGGCCCTGTCGATCGTGGGGCGCGACGTGCTGGTCGTAGCGGGGTTCGGGGTGCTGGAGCGGCGTGGCATCGGCCGGATAGCGGTCAACCGGACCGGGAAGGCCGCTACGGCCACCCTTTTGCTCGGGCTGTCGCTGCTGGCCGCCTCGGCAACCAGCTTCGTGGAGGGGGACGGCGCCCGGCGCCCGGGTGCCCTGGCCACGACCCTGGGTGCGGGCCTTTACTGGATCGCGGGGATGATGTACGCAAGGGAGGCGCGGGATCGGCTCGCCGAAGTCGCATCGACTTATCACCTTGTCAATAAGTAGACACCTGCACCGCCGTAGCGAACGTCATGAGCCGCTGGAACCACCAAGGCGCACAACGGAAAGGAGTCGGGGTGGCCGAACTACCCTCGGACCGGCGTTACACCGACCAACACGAGTGGGCCCGTCAGGAGGGGCGGCGTGTCACCGTCGGTATCACAGACTTCGCCCAGGACCAGCTCGGCGACATCGTCTTTGTGGGGCTTCCCGCCGCCGGGACCGACGTTCAGGCGGGGGCGCCCCTCGGTGAGGTCGAGTCGACCAAGTCCGTCTCGGACATCTACAGCCCCGTGACCGGAACCGTGGTCGAGGCAAACGGCGATCTGGACGACAGTCCGGAGCTCGTCAACTCCGACCCCTACGGCAAAGGGTGGCTCGTGATCATCGAGCCCGCAGAGGACGGCGCGTTGGAAGGCCTGATGAGCGCCGAGGACTACGGCCGGGCCATAGAGGAGACCTGAGCTTGAAGAGAGGCTTTACTAAAGCTCAGCTAGGCCTATAGGTTCAACGCATGTTCTGCACTAACTGCGGGCACCGCAACCCGGACGGGTCCAATTTCTGCGCGTCATGCGGGTCTCCGCTTGTGGAGGGGGCAGGCGGGGATACGACCGTGAACTTTCTCCCGGCCGAGCTCGAGGCCGACCTCGAGGAGGAGGTCCACATCTCCCCCGAGGAGCTGGAAGGGGGCCGGGGGGTGTTGATCGTGAAACGCGGACCGAATGCCGGGAGCAAGTTCTTCCTGGACGCCGAGGGGGCCCAGCTGGGCCGGCATCCCGACAGCGACATCTTCCTCGACGACATAACGGTTTCCCGCCGCCACGTCGAGATCCGACGGGCCGACGATGACTTCGGCTTGCGGGACGTCGGAAGCCTCAACGGCACCTACGTCAATCGGGAGAGGGTCGAAGAGGCGGAGCTTCGCTCGGGGGACGAGATCCAGATCGGGAAGTTCAAACTGGTTTTCTTGACCGGAGGCTGATCACCCAATGCCGCTTTCCAAGTCGCGCGATTACTACAGCATCGGAGAGGTCCTCGAGCTCCTGAGGCCGGAGTTCCCCGATGTCAGCATCTCCAAGCTGCGGTTCCTCGAATCCGAGGCGCTCGTGACGCCGGAGAGAACCCCGTCGGGGTACCGCAAGTTCTTCACCAAGGACGTCGATCGACTCCGCTACATTCTGGCCCTCCAGCGAGATCAGTTCCTGCCCCTGAAGGTGATCCGAAAGAGGCTGGAGAGCGGAGGGGCGGCAGAGGCTAACCGTGACCTCGAGGTGCAGACTTTGCAGACGGGGACCGGGGGCGGGGGGGCGGGGACCGGAGGAGTCCCGCCGGCGAGCCCCCGGGCGAATGCCGCAGCCGCCGACTCGAGCTCGGTGGACCTCACCGGCGCGCAGTTGACCCGTGAGGAGCTGATGGCGGCAGCACAACTGTCCGACGCGGGGCTGGCCACTCTGGAGGAGTTCGGCCTGCTCCCGGCCCAGGACTCCGGCGCCGCCTACAACGAGGACGATCTGATGGTGGCGAAGGCTGCCAGCGGCTTCTTCCGTCATGGTCTCGAAGCGCGTCATCTCAGGATGTACCGGCAGTTCGCAGACAGGGAGGCGACCTTCTACGGCCAGATCGTGTCCCCGCTGGCTCACCGAAAAGACCCCGAGTCCCGAACCCGCGCATACGAGACCCTGCAGGAGCTGGTGGAGCTGTCGCGGCGGATGCGCGAGGGCATGCTGCGATCAAGCCTTCGCAATCTCCCTTGATGTCTGCTTATCGACAAGTCGCTTTGTAGATTGTTCCCCGAAGGCGGCCGGCCCGCCGAGATCCTCCTCGCACGGGAGCGGATTGCCGAGCGGGTGGAGGAGCTTGCCGGGGGTTTGACGAGCGACTACCTGAAGCGTCCCGAGCCCCCGGTGTTCGTGGGTGTCCTGAGGGGTGCCGCCATCTTTCTCGCCGACCTGGTACGAGCCGCGTCGATCGATATCGTCACCGACTTCATATCGATCTCGTCCTACGACGCGTCGGAGGGTCAATCGGGGATCGTCCGGATAGTCAAGGACCTCGACCTCGACGTAAGCGGGCGTGACGTGGTCGTGGTGGAGGACATAGTCGACACGGGACTGACCCTCAACTACCTCCGCAACGCTCTCGAACAGAGGCAGCCCGCTTCTCTGAGGGTGGTGGCGTTGATGGACAAGGCGGCCCGCCGGATCGCCCCTGTGCCGATCGAATATGTGGGATTCGAGGTGCCCGACCTCTTCGTCGTGGGTTACGGCCTTGACTTCCAGGGTCGCTACCGCAACCTTCCCGATGTCCTGGCGGTGCATGACCTGGCGCGCCTGATCAACGACCCGGGCCTGCTTCAGCAAGGTCATCTCAAGCCGAACGTTCGGTGTTAGCCTCCGAGCATGGTGGAGCTATCGCTTGTCGGGGTGAGGGTGGAGCTCCCCTCCAATCAGCCGATCGTATTGCTCAAGGAAACCACGGGGGAGCGATACCTTCCCATCTGGATAGGAGCGGTGGAGGCGACGGCGATCGCGTTCGCCCTTCAGGGGATCGAGACGCCGCGCCCCATGACCCACGATCTGCTCCGGGACATCCTGACGGAGACGCAGGTGCAGGTTGAGCGAATCCTGGTGAGCGAGCTGAAGGACCGCACATTCTTCGCGACCATCCAGATGCATCGAGACGGGCGCTCCTCCGAGGTGTCGTCGCGCCCCAGCGATGCAATAGCACTCGCGGTCCGAATCAATGCACCCATCTTTGCGGCCGAAGAGGTGCTCGACCAAGCCGGCATCGAGTTGAAGGACGACGAGGAAACCGAGGTCGAGAAGTTCCGGGAGTTCCTCGACCAGGTCAGCCCCGAGGACTTCGAACCGGGCCAGTAGCCGGCGGATCGCTCGCCAAAACATCAACCTCTCCGTGATCGTTCGAGTTGGGGGCGAGGTTGTTGACAGCGCATGGCCTTCGCCCTACTCTCTTGCATGGGCGTAACTACGCCCGTGTACTTCCCCGCAGTGGACGGTGCCGGATCGACCGTCCGGAGATCGGAGGCAGAGCATGGATGGAGCGGGTTACCGTGGTCCCCAGACGTGCAAGATCGTCGGCATCACCTACCGGCAACTCGATTACTGGACGCGCACCGGCCTCGTGTCACCTTCCATCCAGGAGGCCAAAGGGTCGGGGACGCAGCGCGTCTACTCCTTCAACGACCTTCTCCAGCTAAAGGTGATCAAGGGCCTGACCGATGCAGGTGCCAGCTTGCAGAGGGTGCGCCAAGCCCTCGACTACGTTCGGGAGCACCTGGAAGGAGATTGGGCCGAGTTGACCATCGTGACCGACGGGGCCGGTGTCTACGCATGCACCTCTGACGCCGAAGTGGTCGACCTGCTGCGTTCGGGCCAGGGCGTTCTCGGGGCGGTGGTTGCAGTGGACAAGATCCGTGACCAGCTTGCAGGAACGTTGCGTGAGCTGCGCCCTTTGCAGATTGAGCCTCACGAGGTGGGTGCGCCCAGGATCCACCCAGGCCGGGCCGGAGAGGGCTAGGCATCCCCAGGGTCACAGGCGGGCAGCTCCCACCTCCCGGCTTGCCTCCGCACCAGAGGGTGGCGTTTGCCCACAACAGCGAACGCCAGTTTGCAACGTTGCTCGACTTCTATCTCATCGACTGGGAGTACGAGCCCACCACCTTTGACATCCAGTGGGGGAGAGAAGGTGTTCCGACCCAGCGTTTCTCTCCGGACTTCTATCTCCCCTCCTTCGATCTCTACATCGAGATCACGACCCTCAACCAGAAGCTCGTCACCAAGAAGAACCGAAAGGTTCGGCGCTTGATGGCACTCTATCCAGACGTGAAGTGCAAGGTTCTGTATCAGCGCGATTATCTGCAGCTCCTGATCAAGTACGGGCTGGAACAGCCCTCCCAGGGCCCGTTGCCCGTGGGGCCTCCGCAACCAGAACGACTCATCTCCGACGAGCCGGTATTCGCCGGCTGAATCTCACGGCACAATGTCGTGATGGCATCGGGCCGGGCTTCACCACTCCTCGAGCAACATCGCAAGCTCGACGCAAAGCTGACCGAGTTCGGAGGCTGGCAGATGCCTCTTCAGTACACGGGGGTGGTTGCGGAGCACAACGCGGTGCGAACGTCGGCGGGGATTTTCGACGTCTCGCATCTGGGCAAGCTGCGGGTCGGCGGCGATACGGCTGCAGATGCCTTGCAGCGCGCACTGACAACAGATGTCGGGTGCCTCGATCCCGGAAGGGCCGCCTACGCCCTCGCGCTCGATGACGGTGGCGGCTGCATCGACGATCTCTTCTGCTACAGGATGGGGCCGGACGACTGGATGGTGGTTCCCAACGCAGCCAACACCCAAGCCGTGTCGGAGTCCCTCGAGGCGTGCGGGGCGAACGTCGTGGATGAGTGGGACAGGTGGGCGATCATGGCCATCCAGGGGCCGGACTCGTTCGACGTCTTCAGCCGCGCCTGGCCCTCCAGTGAAGCGCCCGGCCTCCGGCTGCATTCGTGGTGCTCCCTGGACGTGGACGGCCACCCCGGGTTCGTCGCCCGGACCGGCTATACGGGGGAGCGCGGCTTCGAGCTCTACACGCCTGCCGACGCCGCGCCTGCGACGTGGTCCCTCCTGGTGGATTGCGGAGCCACCCCGGTGGGGCTCGGCGCCAGGGACACCCTGAGGCTCGAGATGGGGTACCCGCTCTACGGGCACGAGCTGGCGCGGACCGTCAACCCGCTCGAAGCCAACCTGGGATGGGCGCTTGCCTGGGCCACCCCCTTCCGGGGCAAGGAGGCGCTGGCCGAGATCAAGGAGCGCGGACCGGCGCGCCGGCTGTTCGGGATCCGGTGCAGATCGCGGGGCGTCCCGCGTCAGGGCCATGCCGTCTTGGTCGACGGCGAGTCCCTCGGGGAGGTGACCAGCGGGAACTTCTCTCCCACATTGGGGAGTGGGATTGCGCTTGCCTTTGCGCCGTCGGATCGGGTGCCGTCGCCGGGCCGGGCGGTCGAAGTCGTCGCTCGGTCGCGGCGGCTCGAGGGCGATACCCTGAAGCCGCCTTTCGTAGAGCGGTAGGGGGGAAGCAAAGTGGACATGTCGACAACGCTACAAGTGGACCTGTAGCCGGTGGACTTCTCACCTCACACCGACCAGGACGAACGCGCCATGCTCGAGGCGATCGGCGTCGACGGGATCGAATCGCTCTTCGAGCCGATACCCGGCTCGGTTCGCCTGCGTGATCCCTTGGGCGTGCCTCCGGCACTCACCGAGCCGGAGCTCGTGGCCGAGCTCGGTGCCCTGGCGTCACTCAACACCGCTCAGGGCCTCGTGTGTTTCGCCGGGGGCGGCGTCTACGACCATTACATTCCGGCCGCCGTGAGGTCTCTCGCCGCGCGCGCCGAGTTCGCGACCTCCTACACGCCCTACCAGGCGGAGCTGTCCCAAGGCATTCTCCAGGCCTTGTTCGAGTTCCAGAGTCTCGTCTGTGAGATCTACGGGATGGATGTCGCCAACGCGTCCCTCTACGACGGCGCCAACAGTGTGGTGGAAGCGGTGAACCTCGCCGTGAGAGCCACCGGCAGAGGGCGTGTCCTCGTGGCCTCGACCCTGCACCCGCACTACACCGATGTGCTCCGTACCTATACCACCGGCTTAGGCTTAGACATCGACACCATCCCCTTCACCGGCGAGGGGACGGTCGACTGGTCCAGGGTGGACGCAACCGATGCTGCGGCGGTCGTGGTCGCCTATCCCAATGTGTTCGGCCGCCTCGAGGATGCCCGCGCCGCCTGCGATGCCGCCCACGCCCACGACGCCCTTGCCGTGGTCGCCGCCGACCCAACCGCCATGGGGATACTGAAGTCCCCCGGTGAGATGGGCGCCGACATCGCCGTGGGGGAGGGTCAGGCGCTGGGGAACGCGATGTTCTACGGCGGGCCCTACGTTGGCTTGTTCGCCACCAAGGAACGGCTCGTGCGCCAGGTCCCGGGCAGGATCTCCGGCGAGACGGTCGACGCGGACGGTCGGCGGGCATACGTCCTCACGCTCCAGGCCCGCGAGCAGCACATTCGCCGGGCCAAGGCGACGTCCAACGTCTGCACCAATCAAACTTTGCTCGCGGTTGCCGCCGGGGTGCATCTGGCATGGCTGGGCCCGGTCGGCCTGGCGACGCTGGGCGAGACGTGCGCCTCGAGAACCGCCTTCGCCGCGGCCAGGCTTGCCGAGATACCAGGGTGCAGGCTGAAGTTCCCGGGCCCGCGCTTCAAGGAGCTGGTCCTCGAGACACCGGCCGACGGCCGGAGGCTGGCCCGGCGGCTGGCGGGGCGAGGCTGGCTCACCGGCCCAGGCCTCGGTGACTGGTACCCCCAGCTCGACCGCTGCATGCTCGTGGCGGTCACCGAACGCCGCACCGAGGACGACATCGTCAGGTTCGCGGAGGCGATCGAGAAGGAGCTAACCGAGCCGTGAGCGCGCCCCCCGACTTCCCCACGATCTTCGAGCTCTCGAAGCCGGGACGGAGGGCATGGTCGCTCCCCGAAGCACCGGAGGGCTCGGACATACCCATCCCGGACGAGCACCGTCGCCTCGAACCTCCCCGCCTGCCCGAGGTGAGCGAGCTCGATCTCGTCCGCCACTACACGCGCCTGTCGCACCGAAACTGGTCCATTGACACGGGCGCCTATCCGCTCGGGTCGTGCTCGATGAAGTACAACCCTAAGGTGGCCGAGGAAGTCGCCGGCCACCCCGGCTGGCAAGGACTCCATCCCCTCGCCGACGACGAGCTCGTGCAGGGCGCCTTGCGGCTGCTCGGCGAGCTCGAGCGCGCCCTTTGCGCCGCGACCGGCATGGCCCATCTCACCTTCCAACCCGCGGCGGGGGCACAGGGAGAGCTGACCGGCCTGTTGATCATGCGTGCGTGGCACGCCAAGAAAGGCGATGTCCGGAAGCGAGTCATCGTGCCCGACTCGGCGCACGGAACCAACCCCGCAAGCGTCACGCTCGCGGGCTGGAAGGCACAGGAGGTCCGCTCGGACGCCAGGGGCCTGGTCGACTTCGACGCGCTCCAAGAGGTGCTCGATACCGACGTCGCAGGATTGATGCTGACCAACCCGAACACCCTGGGTCTGTTCGAACGAGACATCGAGAAGATCGCTCAGGCCGTGCACGAAGTGGGTGGCCTGCTCTACTACGACGGCGCTAACTTCAACTCGATCGTCGGCAAGGTCAGGCCCGGCGACATGGGTTTCGATGTCGTACATCTGAACCTACACAAGACCTTCGCCACGCCCCACGGTGGGGGAGGGCCGGGTTCGGGCCCGCTTGCGGTGACCGAGGAGCTGGCTCCGTTTCTTCCGGTTCCGGTCCTCGCTTGGGACGAACAATCGGCCACGTGGCATTGGGAGGTCGACCGCCCCGACTCGATCGGGCGCATCCATTCCTTCTACGGCAACTTCGGAATCGATGTACGCGCCTACGCCTATCTGCGCTCCCTGGGACCTGAGGGACTCGCCCGTGTTTCAGAGCGCGCCGTGTTGAACGCCAACTACCTCAAGACGCTGATTGCCGAGGCGTTTCCGACTCCTTATCCCGGCACGTGCATGCACGAGTTCGTAGCAACCGCAAAGGGATTGAAGAAGCACGGTGTACGTGCACTCGACGTTGCCAAACGCCTCATGGATTTCGGGTTCCATCCTCCGACCATCTACTTCCCTCTGGTGGTCGAGGAGGCGTTGATGGTCGAGCCCACCGAAACCGAATCAAAAGAGACGCTCGACAGCCTCGGGGAAGCGTTGGTGCAGATCGCCGCCGAGGCAGCCGGTGACCCGAACCTGCTGCACGACGCCCCGACGTCGACACCGGTCCGCCGTCCCGACGAAGCTCAGGCGGCGCGCCACCTGAAGGTCAGATGGAAGCCAGGTTAGCCTGCGGCTACGAAGAGACCGCTCCTTGTGGCCGCGACATCGACATGATGACCTGCGGCAGGTTCTTGTAGACCACGTTCTTCTCGAATGTCATGCCGAGCTTCCCGGCCACTCCCTGGGAGGCGGCGTTCCCTGGGCTCGAGATGCAGATCAGCCGGTCACTGCCAAAACGGGTGAAAGCGTGGTCGCGACAGGCCATGGCCGCCTCGGTCGCAAGCCCTTGCCGCCAGTGGCTCCGTTCAATGTGATATCCGACCTCGAGCTCGGGCGTTCCCTCTACCGTCTGAATCGTCAATCCGCAATCGCCGACGAACTGCCCGGCCTCCTTGAGCACCACCGCCCACAAGCCGTGTCCGTCCTCCGCATAACGCGTTTGATTGCGCAGGATCCAGTCGCGCGTCTCGGCGCGCCGGAACGGGTGCGGGTAGTAGCGCATGCCGATGGGGTCGCCGAGGATGGCGGCAAGGGCGTCGAGATCGGCGAGTTGCAGCTCGCGCAGGAGCAGCCGTTTGGTCTCCATGACCACCTCAGGTCTACCGGACACCACAAAGCACCTCGACTTCGGCGAGAATCTCGGCCGTCCGATGGAGAGACGCTGTCAGCTCGGAGGGTTCATTCCCGAGGCCGCCCAGCACGGTTCGGACTCTGTCCCCGAAGTGCTCCGGCTTGGTGTCGAGCTCATCGATGGACGCTATCGAGCCCTTCTCGTGCAGCCAGTAGCGTTCGTTCAGCGCGAACAGCGCCTGCACCATGCAGACGACCGATCGAAAGGCGGAGCCCGCGACGAAGTGCGTGTCGCCGCGCTGCGCCGCCCGTGCAGCGGCTTCGACGAGGAAGCGCGCCTCCCAGAGGCCGGCGAAGAGCGCCCGCCGGAGCCGCGGGGGATAGGGCACCAGCCGGCTCTTGAGCTTCGCTATCACGCCGTCTGCGTCGAACAGGACCTCCGACAGATGAATCTCGGCCGCATATATCTCGGTCGAGAAACCGGCCGGGTGCCCGACCTGAAAGTGTGTGGCCGGATGGCCTGCGCAAAGATCCTCAACGGTCCGCGTGACCAAGTCCAGGTCCCGGTAGATCCAGTCCACCCGCCGGCCCTCGATCTTCAGCCACGCTCCGCCGTTGACCCAGGGCCCCCACTCGCCGGGACGGCCCACGACGGCGGCAGGGCCCCTGTCGTCCAGCCCGGACGCGAGATGCTGCAGCCGGGCGACGTCGAGGCCGCCCTGGCGATCGAGGTACAGCCCGAGGTCGATATCCGAGCGGTGGTCGGCGGTTCCCGAGGCCCACGATCCGCCGAGCGTGACGGCCCCGACCCCAGGACACCGACCGAGGCGCGCTCCGATGCGGACGGCGAGGTCCCGCGCCGCAGCGCCGTCCTGTGGGGGGTTGGGCATGGAGGCAAGGTTACCTACCCGTCCTTGAAACGGGGGGAGAGGCCCTTTCACAGGGACGGACGCTGTAAATGGGCGCAGGTTTACATAATCAACATTATGGGAGGCTCGGG
>JACDDL010000047.1 GCA_013817045.1 Actinomycetota bacterium
TTCGGGACGATCGATACCGCTCACCACGATCTTGCTCAGACCCACATGGCGGTCCGTCAGATAGCCGCATCCTTCGACGAGCCGGAGTGGGACGTCATCGTGGACATGGAGGCAGGGACCAAGGACATCTACGACGGCACCTATGTATCGTTCGTCGATCTCGCGGTTCTTGTCACCGACGGAACTCCGGTCGCGGAGCTCACGTGCCGGCGATTGGCTTCCATAGCGCGGGCCCAAGGAGGGCCTCCTGTCTCGATGGTCGCGAACAAGGTCACGCCACACAATCTGCCTAGAGCCCAAGCTCTAGCTGAAGAGCTCGATGTCAACCTCGTTGGGACGGTACCAAGGAACGATGCCGTGCGAAGGGCCGACCTTCACGGCCTTGCCCTCGTTGACTATGCTCCGAACGCGCCGGCCGTGAGCGCCGTGCATACTCTCGCCAACGGGCTGCGCCTCGAGGCTGAAGGGATTCTGAGATGAGGGTCGTCGTAACGGGTAAAGGTGGTGTCGGCAAGACGACGGTGTCGGGTGCCCTGTGTATCGCCCTTGCCAACTCGGGAATGAGCGTGACGGCCGTCGACGGTGACGGCAATCCCAACCTTGCCCTCGCTCTTCGGGCCGGAACGCCTGAAGAGTTGCCGGCCGTTGCCAACTCTGTCCCTCCAGCTGCCGATGACTCATGCGGCGCCGACCGTCTGACTGAGGCCAGTCTCCTGGATGGCTACGCGGTCAATGCCGCTGCGGGAGTGCAGCTGGTGCAGACCGGTCGTATCGAGCGTCCTTCGGAACGATGTCTGTGCTGTGGCTCACATGCCACCGCGCGTGAGGTGCTCGCAGCACTTCCGGGTGAGGACGATCACGTTGTCGTGGCCGATCTCGAGGCGGGGCTCAACGATTTGTTGTGGGTCAGACCGCAGCCGGATGACATGGTTATCGTCGTGACAGATGCGAGTCGTAAATCGCTTGAGGTTGCACGGCTGTCGATGAACGTCAGTCGCGAGCTCGGAGTCGAACGGATCCGAGTCGTCGCCAACAAGGTCCGGTCCGACGAGCGCGCTCTGATAGCGGCCGCATTTACAGATTCCGAGGTGCTCCAGCTCGCCTACGACCCGGAGCTGGAAGGTGCAAGCCCAGATGCCCGGCGGCCTAGCGACATCGCAAAGCTCGCAGATATTGTGACGCGAAACACGACTTGAGCGGACACGCCGCGTCTGCCGGCGGATCTTCCAGGGCAGTGGCCCTGCATGCCGCGCTCTTGTTGTCGGCCCTGTGGGGAGCGCTCGCCCCTTTCGTCGGGCCGGCGTTCGGGGTTACGCTTGAGGGTCAGACGGCCGCGAGGATCGCCGATCACGCCGTGCCCGGAGCATTGAGCCTTGCCTCCGGCTCTGCACTGATGGCACTGGAGACGAGATCAGGTCCGTCTCCGAAGCGGCTGGCCTTCGTCGCCTTCCTGGGGGGCGTGTGGATGGTGGGAAGTCATCTGGGTCTTGTCGCACAGGCCCTGGAAGGGGAGGTCACATACGTCGCGATGCTGTTCCACACGGTGCCGGGCATCTTCGTGGCTGCGTCGGCCGCCTTACTCCTAGCCCGATCCATGCTCCGAGCGGCCGATTGAGGCGGACGCAGGGCATCCAATGCCCGAAGGGCCGTTCATGGGCCCGCCGCCACCTCCCGCCAGGTGAGTTCGTAGCGGGTGAGAAAGGCACCGACGATGCGCTGGGTCTCCCGGAGCGTCCCGGCCCAGGCGTGGAGCCAGTCCTCGCCCTCTTCGGTGAGGTGGTAAGTGCGGCGCGGCGGGCCCGCCTCTGACGGCTCCCACCTCGAGCCCACCAGCCCCTCCTGCTCCATGGCCCGGAGCGCCCGGTACAGCCCGCCCGGGTCCATCCTCCTCATCCCCAGCCCATCGAGCCGCTCGAGCAAGTCGTAACCATGCGACGGCTGTTCCCTGACCAACAAGAGAAGGCAGGGGCGTATGTAGTTCTTGGGCAGTCCTGCCTGCCCTTCCTCAGACGACTCCAGTGGCCCCACTTTCTTGCCTGCCTCAGCCCTCAGTGGTTTGCCGATCGTGGCCGAAACGCTCTTCCAGGCAGGCCTCCGCCTCCTCCGGGGATGCGTGGCACCAACAGTCCGGACCACACTCTCCGTGCCCGGGCTTGGTAAGCTCGGCGAACTCGTCTGCGAACACGCGAGCTCCGTGCCGGTGGCCTTCTTCGGTCAGCTCGTACAGATCATCGTTGTCCGTTGCGAGCAACCCCTCGCCCACAAGCCGTTCCAGGTAACGAACGCCGATTGCCGCCTCCACGCCGAGAAAGCGCTCGAGGAGGGCGGGATCTACCTGGTCCCCGAAGCCTTCGCCCTTGATCCAGAACATGAGCTGGAGGATCTCATCACGCCAGTAGAGAGCTCTCAGGGCATCGGATTTTGGCGCATGCAGACTCTCCACGGTCCCTCCTGGTGTCAGGCGGCTGCCAGCCGCAGGATGTGTTCCACCAATCCTTCGACGGCGCGCACGGAAGGAGCACCTGGATCGTGCTCGAGGGGCGGCACTCCCGATCTCTCCGCCTGGGCCAGAGTCTCGTCGAACGGCACCGCCCCGAGCAACTTCAGATCATGAGAGTCGCAAAAACCCTGGATGGCGCTCAGGTCATCTTCCCCTCTGACCTTGTTCGCCACCACGACGACATTCGCGATGCCGAGGTCCTTGCCCAGGCCTGCATAACGCCTCGCCGTCTCGAGCGATTTGAAGTAGGGCTCGGCCACCACGAGCATGACGTCAACCGCCTCGGTGGTGGAGCGACTGAGGTGCTCGGGGGAGGCCTCGTTGTCGACCACGACGACGTCGAGGTCGCCGGTGGGCAACTCGTGCAGGAGGCCACGGACCGTGGCGTGAGAGGAGCACATTCAGCCGGTTCCGGCGCCTCCGGGGGGGCCCAGCACCAGCAAGCTGACATTGTCGGGGCAGTTGACCGCGTAATCCTGGGTCAGCTCCTCGACGGGGCGAGACAGGCTCACCTGGACCTCGCCGTTGACTCGACGATGCTCC
Source organism: Actinomycetota bacterium (assembly GCA_013817045.1). Lineage (GTDB taxonomy): Bacteria > Actinomycetota > CADDZG01 > CADDZG01 > WHSQ01 > JACDDL01. Next base: position 3,044 of record JACDDL010000047.1, read on the forward strand.
ATCAGGCCGTGCGGCAGGGGGTTGATCAAATCGTAGGATCCCGTACTGAGCCCCAGCGTCAGAGCCAGATTGGGGTTGCTGTCCGCGTCCACGGCGAGCACGCGCTTGCCGGATCGACCGATCAGCCGAGCAAGGGTGCCGGAGATCGTGGTTTTGCCGGAGCCACCCTTGCCCGACACAGAGACTTTCACGTCCCCAGTCTAGTGCGGCGGGTCCTCAGGTGTTCACGACGGCGACAAGTACAGTGAGCGAATGCACGACCTCGATGCTCTCCTCTCACGGCTTGAGGAGATGCTGGCCGAGATCGACGCGTTGACCGAACCGGTGAAGGAATTGGTCTTCGAGTTGCTCGACGGCATCGACGCTCTCCACCGGCTTGGGCTGACCCGGCTGGCTGATGCTCTCGACGGCGCGACGCTCGACCGGCTCCGGTCGGATGCCGCCGTGGCTTGGCTCCTCGACGCGTACGGGGCGGGGATCGATGAGACGGCCGCCGCCGACGCGGCGCTCGAGCACATTCGGCCCTATATCCATTCCCACGGCGGCAACGTCGAGATCCTGCATGCTAAGGGCGGAATCGTCCACCTTCGGCTCTCCGGAGCCTGCTCCGGGTGCACGGCCTCTTCCATCACCCTTCGAGAGGGGATAGAGGAGGCGCTGCGAGACAACTTCCCGGCGTTCGTCGCCATCCAGGTCGAGGAGGACCACTCACCCGGTCATCCTCCGCCGGGACCGACGCTGCTTCAAATAAAGGGACCCTCACTCGAGCCACCCACCCGCTAGACACGAATCCATATAGAATCGTGGCAACCAATCCGATGGAGGTGCAATGGACGCTGCGTCCGGTGCTGGTGCGGTGTGGTGGTGGATCGGAGTAGGGGCGCTCTTCTTCGTCGTCATTCCCTTCGTCCTGATTCTCGCCCAACGCATTCTTCAGGAGGTATCCGAGATACGGCGTTATGCGGACGACGTCCTCGAGCACGGCGTCGGGATCACTGCCAACCTGGAACCTGTGCCGGCACTCGTGGAGACACGCGATCTAGTCAAGCGGGTCGGCGGCGGACTGGCGACCTACCTGAAGGCCGTCGAACGGATGCTGGGAGGCTGAGTGCACATATTGAGCATTCTCACACTGACTGCAATCGGGCTCATCGTTGCTGCGCTCGCCGCCCACCTGATCCTGATTGCCTTGTCGCTGAGAAAGACGTTGTTCACGCTGGGAACGGTGAACGTCGGTCTGCGAGCGATCGCAGAGCGGGTAGAACCCATCGAGCCGATAGTGACGGAAATCAATTCAGACCTGAGCGTTGTGCGAGACGCGCTGTCCCGCATTCTGCGGAGCAAGGAGGCGACCACCTCATGACTCATGAGCTCTACTGCAAAGACGCGGGCGCAGTATCCTGCGGCGGGCACATAAGGGGTGCCGACGAAGACGAATTCAAGAGAAACCTCGTAGCTCACCTCGAAGCCAAACATGCGGTGAACGAGCCGAACGACACCCTGATCGACTATCTCATGGGTGTCGCCAAGACGGGGTCGGCCGGCGAAAAGGATCTTAAGTTCTAGCGTTCACCATTCGACGCCCAGGCTCGCGACAATCCGTCGCACCTCCCCCACCGCAGGCTTGATGGCTGCAAGGACGGCAGGGGACAGACCTTCGCCCCACCGATCGGCGTCCTGAGGCTGACACCCGACTAGCCACGTCTCGGCGGGGAGCACACCGAGACCGTGAGCCAGCATGAAGGCTCGCTCCGGGGTCGAGTAGTGCATGTCGGCAAGCTGATCGTGGCGTTCTTCAAGCGACATTGCCCGTACGTCTCGGACCTCTGGACGGATGACCATCACCGTTCCCGGGGCACGGTGGAGGTCTACAGCATCGACCACGACGAGGCCGTCGACATGGTCGAAGAGGCGCTGCACGAGATGGATGCCTCCTATCCCGACGTCGATAACCTGCACTTCGTGCGGAAGAGGGTTCCTTAGTAGATCTTCGGCGACTGCGACTCCGAATGCGTCGTCGCCGCGCAGCACGTTTCCGACTCCTGCGACAAGCACCGTCATGCTCCTAGGATGGCACCTTCATGGCAGACGTCGACCCCATATCTGAGCTCGAGCGGACACTCGCAGGTTATCCGCAGGAGCGATATCCCCTCCGGCACGCCGCGGCTCAGCTTCACTTGGGCGTGCTCCTTACGAACGCGGGGCGACTCGATGAGGCAACGGTCGCCTTGGGTGTCGCGCTCAGCCTCTTCGAACCCCACCGGTATCCCGTTGAGCATGCAAAAGCGCTCGTCACGCTCGGTGCGACTCTGCGCGGCGCAGGTCGGGCCGAAGAGGCCGCGTCCCGTTTTCAGAGCGCAGCGGATCTCTTCCGACGCGCGCATCTCGATCTCGAGGAGGGTGCGGCGTTGTTCAATCTGGGCCTGGTAGAGACAGAGACGGGAGAGCACGACCGTGCCGTGCAGTGCTTCACTCGAGCGCGAGAGCTGCTCGACGAGAAACGAGTGCCCGCCCAGGCTGCCGCCGCAACGAGAGAGCTGGGGGGTGCGTTGCTCTTACTGGGGCGGCCGGAAGATGCGGGGTCGATCCTGACCCAGGCCATCGTGATAGCCGAGCGAGCGGAGGACATCTCCGGGAAGGGAGCGGCCGCGAACGCCCTTGGGCTCGCGCTTCTGGCCACAGGACGTACGCCGGAGGCGATCGAAGCCTTCGAGACCGCGGTCGGAGCAAGTCCCCGGCGCGTCCGGCCGGAGGGCTACGCGATAGCGAGATGCAACCTGGCTCTGGCTTATCTCCGCCAGGGGCGGGCCGAGCGCGCCGGGCTGTGTGCAAGACAGGCGGCGGCCGTCCCCGGGGCCCCCGCCGCCGTGGTCGGCCAGGCCTCCGCGATTCTCGCCGATCCGCAAAGCCGGCCACGAGGCGATCTTCTCAGCGTCCTCGACGACGAGCCGGTCGAAATGTGGCTCCGGATCATCGGGGAAGACCTGATGAGGTGGACGGATCTCGGTGCCTCCGAGCGGCGCGCCGAAGCCTCGACCTGGTTCGATGGACTGCCGGACCGCCCCGCTGCCGAGGGCGACCTTGCCGAGGCCCTCCTCGGTGCCCTCCTGGAGCTTCCCCCCGATGAGCTCGCTGCGGTGACCCGCAGCCTCCTGGAAGCTCTGGACCAAAGAGGAGACGACGACAAGGAGCGGTTCGCATCGGCGACGTCGCGTGCCATGGCTCGGTTTCCCATTCCTCAATGGACTCGCCTCAGGGCGACATTCAGCGGAATCGGCGCCGAGATCGGGCAAGGGGAACTGTGGAAGTAGCCGACTACTCTGTCGAAGCAGTGGCCGGGGCGCTGCCCGATCGAGAGGTCAGGGTGTACCCGGCGCTCCTCTCCACCGAATCCGACGCGCTCGCGTGGGCGAGAGCCGGCGCCGCGGAAGGATCGGTGGTTCTGGCCGATTATCAAGCCTCGCCGAGAGGGCGGGCCGGGTTGGAATGGACGGTCGTGCCGGGGGTCACCGCCGCCTTCTCGTTGATCCTGCGTCCCCGCCTCTCCTCGGAGAAAGAAGGTTGGCTGTACACCGTTGCGACATGTGGGCTGGCCGACGCGTTGGGAAGCGGTACCACGATCGAGTGGCCGGACGAGGTGCGCCGGCACGGGCGTCGGGTGGCGGCCCTGGGAGTCCACGCGGAGCTGGGTCCGCAGGGAGTGGCTTGGGCGGTGGTCAACGTGATCGTCTTGCGCCCGGAGCGGTCCCGGATAGGGCTGGTGGCAGAGATCGTGGAGAGCATCGAGCGGCGGTGCGCCGGCGCCCCCGAAGCAGTCTTGGAGGACTACCTCGGCCGCCTCGAGACCATCGATCGCCATGTGCGCGCCCGCCTCATCCCCATGGGACCGGGCGGTCCGCAGGTGATCGGGCGGGCGGTGGGCTCCCTGATGGACGGGGCACTCGTCTTGTACACGGACAGGGGCAATCGGGTGGCGGTGCGACCGCAGAACCTTGGGCTGTTGGAGGGCGCGGCTCAGCCGTCCGGCGAGCCCTCGAGCGACTGAAGCCGGTCCAGCTCCTCGATCAGCGCCCACCACAGCCCCCAGTCGAGATGGTCCATCCCCTGCCCGGTTGCACCTTCCGCGATCAGCCGGCGCAAACGGTCTCGCAGGGCGAACGTCGCTCCCCAGCGGCCGTCCACGTCTAGGGCCCTCAGCTCCAGCAGCAGGCCCTCGAGTGCATCGAGCGCCGCGGAGGCTTCGAGGCGCCGGGGGTCGAGGAGGGCGCGGAGGTCGTCGGCAAGCCTGAGCAGCGGTGCCCTGCGGACCTCGGCACGAACCAGGGTGAGCGCCTCCTCGAGAGCAGCGGTGGCCTCGGGAGTCAAGGTTGCGCACGGAGCCGTGGTGACGGGCTCCACCTCTACTGCGATGGTGCGCGAAGGCAAGGCGCCAAAACCGGAGGCGACCTCTATGGCGAGGTCAATCGTCACGTAGCCCGTGACGGCGTCGCCAACCGAGCTTTGGATCTCCACCGGCGTCAGCTCGAGGTCGCGGATGCGGCGGCGGCAGACTGACGCCGGCGCCCGCCCCCTTTCAACCGCCCCGACCAGGACGAGAGTGTCCGGCCGGACATCCTGGAGGTATTGGGCGACGGCTACCGCCCCGTAGTGAAGCTCCTCGATGAGCACGTCTCTGCCGAGATCCTCGCTGCCCAATCGCTCGACGGCATGGCGCCCTAGATCCAAATCCCCTTGATAAAGCTCGGTCACACCACCGACGACGGTGGTCACGCGGAGAGTCGCGCTCTCAGTCGGCCCCGCAGGAACAAGTGTTCACCTCGCGCACTACCGTTCCCTGCCCGGTGTCCACGTGAGTGGTACACGGCATGCAGGGGTCAAAGCTGCGGATTGTGCGGAGCATGTCGATAGATGTGAACTTCGAGGGGTCCGATATGTCTTCGATGATCGGTGTGTTCATCACGGCTTCTTCGTAAGGACCAGGCTGGTCCCACGGATCACGTGGTGATGCGTTGATCGTGGACGGCGTGCAGATCTGATAGTTGACGATCTTGCCCTGATCCATTACGAGGTGGTGCGTGAGCCACCCGCGACCGGCCCCCCACCACCCGACGCTGCGCCTCTCGTCTTTGGGCATGTGGCGGTCGAGATCGCCGGCAGACACAGCCGCAACCGTCTTCTCGCCCTGCTTCATGAGCTTGTAGGCCTCGAGGAGGTTGGCCAGCCCCACTAGCTGGGAGAAGACATAGTGATAGGCGCGCCCCCGATTGCGTTCGAACGCGTTCCAGACCTCGGGCACGTGCCACTCGACCTCGGCTTCTGGAGTGATGCCCTTGGGTATGTGCATCCTCAGGCTGTGCCCTGTTGCCTCAACGAACGGGTTGTTCGGGAGCTTCTGGGCGAGGGCGGTCATCTGCAGCCTGGCGTAGGCGCCGGCCTCTACGGCGGTGCGATCCCAGCGGGGCGTGCACGCCCACGTGTACTTTTCTTTCCAGTTCTTGCCGGTGGGGCTCGGCAGAGTCCGCTTGTTCCACGGATGGTAGGGGCTGAGGGGGTTACCGAGCTGGTCCGTGTCGTAGCGGTCGCCTGCCCATTCCTCGTAGTAAGAGTGCTCTACAAACTCTTCCCAACCCGTGTTTATGTCTGTCAGTCGGGTGGTTACGAGCTTTCCGTCAACAACGACTCCGGGAGTCGACCACCTACGCTCGCCCCAGTCGTTGCAGTTCTCGTAGGTCGCATCGTATGCATAGGGGTCGTCCCAGTATCCTGGGTCGACGACGTTCATCGGGCGGGCTCCCACCTGGCGGTAACGCTCGTCGGCCTCGAAGAAGAACTCGGCGAGGTCGTCCCACACGCCCATCATCCGCTGGGCGTAGTCGAAAATGCGACCCAGCTTCGAGTGGTACTCGTTGAGGGTTTGTAATGAAACCGTCGACGACACTCCGCCGGGGACGACCGTTTGTGGGTGTGGGTATTTCCCCGCAAGGATTACGAACATTTCCCGCGACAGACGCGTGAATTCCAGCCCTTCGCGGTAGAGAGCGCCGGTGAGAGGGTTCAGCGCGGTCATTATCTCTGCCATCGTTTTCATCCCGTGATGCCGATGGTTGGGGCAACTCCAACGTTCCGCTTTCGGCCAGAGCTCCGGGTTTACCTGCTTGATGACTGCCTCGGAGTAATCCGGGCCGGCCAGGAGGTAAAGGTGAAGAGGGTTGTCGTAGCCCATCTCAGCGGCCTCTTGCATGTTGCGGACGACTGTTCCAAGAGGCGGAGGCGCGAGACCCATCGCCATCTCGATAGCGTAAGCCGACGCGTGCGCGTGGACACCGCCGCACACGCCGCAAGCCCGCGAAGAGACAAAGATGGCGTCCCGCGGGTCGCGGCCCATAAGGATCACTTCGTACCCGCGAAACAGCGTCGCCTGAGACCTAGCGTCGAGGTAGCGGCCCTGTTCGAGATCGGCCGTAATATTCACTGCCAGCGCACCGGCGACGCGCGTGACCGGATCCATGTTGATGTCCTTGATGTGGCCGTTGGCCGCCATCAGGTGCTGGATCTCTGCCTCGCGCTCGGCGTCGGTCCTTTCGACCCGAGGCTTGGTCACGGTTACGGAATACGGGTCTCTGATCCCTTCCCGCAAGTGGGCCCTGCCGGACTGGTCGAACTCGATGGGGAGATTCTTGAAACACATCCGGTCAGCTCTCCTTGTTCGTCGGTTTGCCGCGGTCCGTCACGGCCAGGTCGATTTGTTCCTGGGTGGCCTCTCTCTCAGGGTTGTGCTCGTAGGTCCACTCCTCTCGCTTGCCCCACACCTCTCCGGACGACCTGCCCGTGTCGGAGGAGCGGCGCATGCGGTCATAGAACTTGTGACCCACCTCCTGCACCATCGTCGGCGCAGAGCTCTCGCGCGACCATCCACTCGGTACCTCTTTGTTGAGGTCCCAGCGCACCTCTCGGTTCAGATGATCGTTGGTGTAACGCCGCAGAGGGCGCACGAAGCTGCCCAGGAGCCGGGACGCGGCGGTGGAAACCAACGAGCCGGGGGGACGCTTGTAGAACGGCGTGAACTTGTCCGGGAAGCCCGGCATGGTGCAGCCGATGCATGCCCCTCCGGCGTTCATGCACCCACCGACGTGATTGATCGCTCCACGTGATGTGATGTTGCAGTTGACGACGGGCCCCCAACAGCCGATTTCGACCAGGCACTCGGGGTCCCCGAACTCGTCGGCGTAGCTTCCCTCTTCGTAGTAGGCGCCGCGCACACAATGCCGGTGGACGGTTTCTCCGAACAGCCACGCAGGTCGCCCCAGCTCGTCGAATTCGGGCAGCGGCCCGAAACCCTGGAGGAAGTACAGGATCGCAGCGACCGTCTCCGTGAAGTTGTCGCCGATCGGTGCGCAACCTGGGACGTTGACGACGGGCACGCCAAAGGCGCTGCGATAATCCTTGCCCAGAAAATCCATCATGCTCATGGCTCCGGTGGGGTTGCCGTCTGCCGCAGGTACGCCGCCCCACGTCGCACAGGTTCCGATTGCGATACTTGCGGCGGCGTTGGGCGCCAGCCGAGCGATCCATTCATCGGTCGATACGGTGCGGAGCTCGCCATCGGGGCCCCATGGCTCTTCACCCTGGCCGGACCAGTACCCGCCGGTCTCGATCGCCCTGGTCTCGTCAGAGATCGATCCCTCGAGGATGATCACGTAGGGCCCCTCGAGCTCACCCGATATCGCCATCTCGTGGGCCCTCATGTAGCTGGGCCCCGATTCGACATTTACGACAGGATGGTGCAGCACCACACGCGGAAGGCCCGGGTGCGCCCCCAACACCAGGCTCTCCACCGATGGAGCTTGAGCACCGGTAACGGATACGGTGCACCCGTCACAGCTCATCCCCGCGAACCAGAACGCATGGACCTTCTCGAGAGGCCCCATGCGGCTGGAAGGACCACCCCTGGCGACCGGCTCGAGGATGTCCTCCATGAAGGCGCGAGCCGGCATCCCGAAATCACCCAACTCGGTCCGATCGTGGAAGCGGTCTACGGGCCCCAAGACCTCGAGCAGCCTCTCGGCCGGCGTCTTCTGAGCGGTCCTCACGGCCATGCCAAACCTCCGAGGAGCGTATGTGACGGGCGCACTTACCCTACTCCTTTCCCGTCCACAATCCGTCCGAGGTCTTCCACCCAAACCCCCGTAAGGATGTGTATGCTCGCCGCACCTAGCTTCCGACATAAGGGCACGCATGGTTCTTGCAGCGAGCGATCTAACGGGATGGTGGGTCGGATACTCGATCGGCGCGCTGATAGTGCTGATCGTGGCGGCCCTGGTCGCCACGATCATCGTGACGGCTCGGCGCATCGCTGCCGTCGCCGAGGACGCTACTCGCTCGTTGGTCGAAAGCCGGGAGCGCACCGAGGCCTTGTGGGAGGTCGCCACGACGAACCTCGTTGCACAGGAGATCCTGGAGGGGGCGAGGGCGGCACGACGGGCATTGGGCGGAGGCGACGAGGAGGAGGATCCGGCCACGAAACAGGCGCAGGATTCAGTCAGCGGTTCCCTTCCGGTTGGGCCCGACCTGGGTCGTGAGTTGGGTCTGTGACGCTCGCGGCGCCGCCGTCGGACGTGACCACGATCTGGTGGGTCACGCTCGGAGTCGGGTTGATCGTCGCCGCCGTGGTGGTGGTGCTCTTGCAGACCCTGCTCAATGCCGTCAAACGGGTGGAGCGTAATGTCATGACCCTGTGGCAGACGGCGACAACCCTTGCGCGTAACACCGCCACGACCTGGCTATTGGGGGACACGGCCGAAAAGCTCGAGGACATCAAGGGCGAGGCACTGAAGCACGACGAGTTGCTGAAACGGGTGACCGGAACATGACCACCGCCCTTGTCATCCTCACTGTGCTGGAGATCGTGGTTGTGGTTGCTGTGCTGGCGACCTACTTGATATTGATCACCAGGCATCTCGCCACAGTGTCGAAGTACCTAGGAAAGGTCGCCTTCGGGGTGCGAGCGGTCGAAACCCAAACGGGGGCCATCGGGCCTTCCGTGCTGCGCATCAACCAGACGCTCAAGGAGATCGAAGGCGCTCTGGGGCCGATAGCCGAGAAGGCAGAGCGCGCCGCCTCGGGGCGCTAGGCGCCCCCGCGATTCCCAGACCAATCCACGCGTCATCCTTCTCGGCATCCACTCGGAGCATCACAGGCCCTCTTCGCGCCTGGGTAAGGTCAGAGTCATGCGGATCGCAGTCGTGGGCAAAGGTGGAGCTGGAAAATCGGTCGTAGCCGGAACCCTCGCCCGCCTTTTGGCCAGACGGGGCCGGAAAGTGCTGGCGCTCGACTCGGACCCCATGCCGGGCCTCTCGATCAGCCTCGGTCTCGGCCCCCTCACGACCGCCATGCTCGCCGATGCCGCCGAGAAGGACGGCAACGGCCGCTGGAGGCTCAAGAAAGGGATCGGTGCCGCACGCGCAGTGCAACGCCATTCCGTGCTTGCCCCCGATGGCGTCCGGCTGCTCCAGTTCGGCAAGCCGGAGCTGGAGGGCATGGCCCCTTTGATGGGCTCGTTGAACGCGTTCTATCAAGTGGCTCATCGACTTGCGCAGACAAAAGTGCTCAGCGGCTGGACGATCGCCGGCGACCTTCCGGCGGGCCCGCGCCAAGCGGCCTTCGATTGGGCGCCTTATGCGAAGTTCTTCATCGTTGTAGTCGAGCCGACGTGGCAGTCGGTCCTCTCGGCGCGTCGAATCGGTCGAATCGCCCGAGCCGGTAACGGCGTCAAGGTTCTCTTCCTGGCCAACAAGGTGAGTGGGCCCTCCGACACAAAGGTCATGGCGGATCGACTCCATGCCGGTCTCTTGGCTTCGGTGCCCGCCGATGATGCCGCGAGGGAGGCGGACCGCCTGGGAATGGCGCTTCTCGACTATGCTCCCTCCAGTCCGGCGGTGGCCGCTTTGGAGACTGTGGCGGGAGAGCTCGAACGGCGCAGCGGAGAGGGATCTGTGCCCGGGTCGAGTCAGATTGGAGATCGATGAAAATTGCCGTAGCAGGTAAGGGCGGGTCGGGTAAGACGACAATCTCGGGCACCATCGCACGATCTCTCGCTCGAAAGGGTCACCCCGTTTTGGCGCTCGACTGCGACACCAATCCCATGCTGGGAGTGTCGCTCGGTGTCGGTCCCGAGGAGACGGATCTGCTCGTCGCGGCGCGACAGGCGCTCGACGCGGGCGACCTCGAGCACGAGACTTCACCCGACGGGATAATCGAGACGTTCGGGACGAGCGCGCCGGATGAAGTGCGCTTGGTTGTCGTCTCCCGGATCGATCGGGCCAACCCCGGCTGCCCTTGATGCGGGGTCTCGCCCGAGCAGTTGCTCGGGACCCTCGAGAGCGGCGGCAAGATCGTCGTCTCCGATCTCGAAGCAGGTGTTGGGACTCTGACGCGTCTACAACCGGGTCATGTGGATGTCGTCCTCGTCGTGGTGGAGCCGAGCGCAAAATCGATAGAGGTGGCCGGGCGCGCCGCCGACATAGCGTCCCGGAGCGCCAGGGTTGTCGTCGTGGCCAACCGCGTGCGGGGCGAAGTCGACGTCGAGACCATTCGGGCACGCCTTGGTGATCGGGATCTCGTTGTGGTTCCGGAAGACTCATCGATCACTCGTGCGGACAGAGATGGTGTGGCGCCGATTGATGCCGCCGAGCCAGGGGCGGGTGTCCGCAGCATCATTGAGCTCGGGGACCGCCTCACAGAGAGCGCCGCAAGGCCCTCGAGCTAGGGAACCTTCATAGGAACCTGGTGGGAGCGAATAGTCATGATCCGTGCCCCGGCGGCTAGGATTCTCATCGTCGGCCTGATCGCCCTTACAGCAGCTTGCGGCGGGCAGGGCAACGCCGGCAATCCCACCGCGCGATCGCAACCCCGGCTCCCATCGCTGCTCGGTGAGGCGGATGGCTCCAACGAACTCGATGTGCGGCCCCGCTGGGAGCGTGTGCGGGCATTCAGTGGCCGGGGGGACGAAGTCACACCTCCGTTCCTCATAGCCAACGGGGCTATCCAGTGGCGAGCGAGGTGGCGGTGTGACAAGGGCCGCTTGGTCGTCAGAGTGCTTCCCCGCGCCGCGAGCGGGCAAGCGTTGGTCAATCACGCCTGCGATCGGAGCGGAGAGGCCTTCGCCGTGGAAAGAGGCAGGCTCAGGCTGTCGGTCGAGGCAAACGGGCCGTGGAACGCGATCATCCAGCAGGAGGTCGACACGCCTCTGGTGGAGCCGCCCTTGAGAGAGATGGGCCCGTCGGCGAAGCTGCAGTCAGAAGGTCGATTTTTCGGCGTCGACGAGGAGGGCAAGGGCAGAGCTTTGGTCTACGAGCTTCCCGGCGGTCGCCTCGCCGTGAGGCTTGAGGACTTCTGGGTCACACCGAACGTCGATCTGGAGCTGTGGACCAGTACGCTGGCGCACCCCGAGACCTCCAGGCAGATCTTCAACTCTGCCCACCGTCGCGTTCAGTTCCTGAAGGCGACCGCCGGCTCTCACAACTATGTTCTTCCCCGAGAGCTTGCCGCCGGGCGCGTCCTTTCCTTGGCGATCTGGTGCCGCTTTACGCACGAGATCTACGCCGCCGCCAGTCTGGCGCCATGAGCGGCCGGACGCTTCGAGTTATCGCAGTAGCAGTCACTCTCGTCTGCGCGGCGTGCTCGGCCACCGGTGAGCAGTCCCGGGTTCTGCCGGCTGAGCCCAGGGCAGGGCGGTGGAAGCCGTGGGTGCTGTCTTCCGCAGACTCCATTGTGGTTCCGAGTCCTCCCGCGAAGGGCTCGATGGCCGCGACACGGGACAGAGTCCGGCTCGAGCACTTGGTCGCACGGCGCACTCGGCAAGACGAGGGCCGCGTTCACTTCTGGGGCGACTACCCGGCCATCGAGCCGTGGATAAACCTCGCGCTCCACCTCGTCGCAGAAGAGGGCGTCAAGGACCCGCCCCGGGCGGCTCGCGGATATGCGCTTCTGAGTGTCGCCATCAACGACGCGATCGTCTCAGCATGGCACTGGAAATACATCTACGACCGCCCACCACCCACCGGGGTGAGCGTGATCGCAGAGCGCTCCTCCGAGCCCTCCTATCCCTCGGAGCATGCCGCAATGGCGGGCGCTGCTGCACGAGTCCTGGCCTACACCTTTCCGGACCTGCCGGCCAAGCGGTTCGACGAGCTCGCGCAGGAGGCGGCTCGGTCACGGTTGTTGAGCGGCACGAACTACCCGAGTGACGTCGCTGCGGGCCTCGACCTTGGCCGAGCTGTTGCGAACAGGGTCATTGCGCGGGCGGAGACGGATGGGTATGGACGCGCCGGTCGCAGCAAGATCCCTCCAGGCCGAGGCTACTGGAAGCCTCCGCCCGGGAGCGTCGCGCTTCCGGTTGAGCCCCTGGCGGGACGGTGGCGCCCATGGGTGATCACGTCGGCAGAAGGACTCCTTCCGCCCCCGCCCCCGCAGTACAGATCACCTCGGTTCGTGGCCGAGGCTAAGCAGGTGATGGAGTTTGGCAATCACTTGTCCCCGGAGCAAGCGCGTATCGCCAAACACTGGGCCGCAGGTCCTGGAACCTCCCTCCCACCGGGAATGTGGAATCAGCTGGCCCTCGACAAGATCCGGCGAAGTCGTCTGAGCATCCCGGAAATGGCAGCGGTGTTTGCACTCCTCAACGTTGCCGAGGCAGACGCCGCCATCGCAGCCTGGCATTCGAAGTACAGGTATTGGTCTGCACGCCCGGTGAATGCGATTCACGACCTCGGGCTTGATCGGGACTGGGCACCATATCTTCCGACCCCGCTGTTCCCCGGATACGTGTCCGGGCACTCCACGTTCTCGGCGGCCGCGGCCGAGGTTCTCGGTTCCATCTGGCCCGAGGATGCACCGAGGTTCAGGGCGATGGCGCGAGAGGCGGGGCTATCGAGAGTCTTCGGA
>JACDDL010000214.1 GCA_013817045.1 Actinomycetota bacterium
CGGACCGGCCACGCTCGAGTCGATTCGACCCTACGTCACGGTCTGAGCCCGGCGTGGGCGGCGCCCTTGCCCGCATCTGGCTCACCGCCGGAGGCCTTTGGGTCGGAACCACCTACGGGTGGAGCCATGCGTTGAGCCCTCCGGCGCTCGTTGCCGTGGTTGCGGCGGCGGGCGCACTGGTTCTCCGTCGCCGCCCGTTTTCCCGGCTCGTAGCGATCTTCTCCGTGGCGGCCCTCCTGGGTGCAGTGGGGGCCGGTCTGCGCACGCAGCGGAGATCACCCGTCGAGGCCATGGCGCACGGTGTCCCCTCCTGCACTCTTTCGGGGCGAGTGGTCGAAGCCACCGGTCTGGGCACACTGGCGGCGGTCCGCCACCTGTCCTGTGAGGGCCGGCCCGGCATCGACCGTCCGGGCAATGTCTTCCTCGACATCCGAGGTCACCCCGGCGGAACCGTGCGCGCCGAAGGCTGGTTGATCCCGCTGACCGACGAGCCCTTCGACGTCGCCCGGCGGCGCGCTGGAGGAGACGCCGCATTTGCACCCACCACCGTCGACGTCCAGGATCCGGAAGGTGGCGTCTTTGCCCTCGCCGCCTCGATCCGAACGGGTCTGCGGCGCGCCACGGCGACGCTCGACCCCAGGGCTGCGGCGCTGGTGCAAGGACTGACCCTGGGTGACACCGATTCTCTCGACCCGGCTTCGGTCGAGCGTTTCAGGCGCGCCGGTCTGGCGCATCTGCTTGCCGTATCGGGGACCAACGTGGCGATCGTCCTCGGAACGGTTGCATTGGCGGCGCGCCGGCTCCCCCACAAGCTGCGGGTCGCCGCCGGGGCGGCGACCCTCGCCCTCTTCGTCCTGGTGGTCGGGCCGGACCCGTCGGTGCTGCGCGCCGCCGCGATGGGAGGGATCGGGCTGATTGCGCTCACCCTGAACCGGGCGGCTGAGCCGCTGTACGCGCTCGGACTGGCTCTCATCGTGCTCCTGGGAGCACGTCCTGCGCTGGTTGACTCGGTAGGTCTGCAGCTCTCGGCCGCGGCAACGGCCGGAATCGTGCTGTGGAGCGGCGGCCTGGCACGGATACTGCCGATGCCTGGACTGCTCAGCGTGCCGCTGGCCGTCACTCTGGCCGCGCAGGCGGGGGTGGCACCGGTCCTGATCGGCGCCTTCGGGGAGCTGTCGCTGATCGCTCCGGTTGCGAACCTCCTTGCCGTCCCTGCGGTTGCCCCGGCGACCGTCCTCGGAATCGGAGCCGGGCTTATCGGCGCAGCCCATCCGGCCCTCGGGGCGCTGGCGGCGCGACCAATCGCCCCGTTCGCGTCGTGGATCCTGTGGGTCGGCGACATCTGCGGCGAACCGGCGTGGGCGGCCGTCGACGTTCCCAAGGCCGCCGCGTGGGCCGTCACCGTGCCCTTGATCGCCGCCGCAGGAGCCGCCTTGCGGGCGCGCCACCACGGCGACCTGGGCGCCGGCCGGTAGAGTTGCGGCCATGGACGGGTGGCACTGGATCGTGAGGGATCCCTCGGGCGACGAGCTGTCCTCGAGCGAAGAGCTCCCCTCGCGGGAGGAAGCCGAAGCGTGGATGGGCCGTGAATGGAAGTCCCTGCTCGACCAGGGTGGCGAGTCGGTGACCCTCGTCGGTGACGGGGACGAGCAGTACACGATGGGGCTGACGGCCTTTTGAGCCGGGCCTGCTACCTCCTCCAGGGGGACGAGTTCCTGGCCGAGGAGGCTCTGGAGATGTTGCGGGCCCAGGAGGGCACCGACCCTCTTGCGGAGGTGTCGGTGGACGCAGGCGTCGACCCGGCCGAGCTTCTGACGATTCTCGGGACGGCGTCGCTGCTGGGCGGCAGGCGCCTCGTGATCGTGCGAGATGCCCACGGTCTCAAGAAGAGCCAGGCGGCGGCGCTCACCTCCTATCTCGAATCGCCCTCGCCCTTCTCCGTGCTGGCCCTGGTCGCAACGGGCAAGACCCCTGTGGATTCGGCGGTCCGGAAGTCCGGAGAGGTGATCGCCCTCGAAGCGCCGAGGGGCAAGCGGCTGGTGGGATGGATCCGCGGGCGGGCACGGGAGCAGGAGCTGAGGCTTGACGACCGGGCGGCGTGGGGGCTCTTGGACTCGGTGGGTGGGGGTCTGCGGGGGCTGAGCTCGGCGCTGGCCCAGCTGTCGGCCGCCCTGGGTCCCGGCGCCCGGGTGGGCGTCGAGGAGGTGCAGCGGTTATTTCCGAGGCTCGCCGACCAGCGCATCTACGCGTTCACCGACGCGGTCGGAGACCGCCGGTTGGACGTCGCCATGACCAATCTGCGCCGCCTGCTCGAACAGGGTGAAGAGCCGCTGGTGCTGTTCGGCGCCCTGACCGGTCACATTCGCCGGATGCTCCGGGCCCAGGAGGTGGCCGATCGCGGGGCGCGTGCGGTGGGTGACGCCGTCGGGCTCCCCGGGTGGCGCGCCGAACGCCTTACCAGACAGGTACGGGGCTACCGCCGGGACGAACTGATCGCTGCGATGGGGGTACTCGCCGACACCGACGTCGAGCTGAAAGGAGGCGACCTTCCCCCCGGAGTTGCGCTCGAGCGGGCGGTGGTTCAGATCGTGGGGGCCCATGCCCCGGCCGAGAGATAGCGGGGCCTGCGCCGAGGGCGGGATGGACCGAAGGTTCAGCCGGAGGGGCGGAGGCGTTTGGCGAGGCGAGCTTTTCTGGTCGCCGCTCGGTTCTTGTGGATGGTCCCACTCGAGGCGGCCTTGTCGAGGGCGGCCGATACTTTGCGGTACTCCTCCTGTGCAACCCCCCGATCGCCAGAGTCCACCGCCTCCTCGAAGCGCTTCACCTGGGTCCTGAGCGAAGAGCGCGCACCACGGTTGCGCAGCCGGCGCTTTTCGTTCTGGCGGTTTCTCTTGATCTGACTCTTGATGTTTGCCATGGAAACTGAACGCTCTCCTCGTGACGACTGGGATTGGGGCCCTGTGGAGCCTCCCCAAAGATAACAAAGGTGTCACCGGCCTCTGATCGGGCCGACTTCCAGCGCCTGGGCGATCCAGGGATTGTGGACGACTATCCTGGGATCTCGGTTATTTTTGCATGGTCGGCATCTGGGGCCGAACTGGGAACAACGACCATGAACAGGCGGAACCAACAGGCTGGGGGCAACCTATGAAGCGCGTCATCGTCGTATCTGTGGTCATTGGATTCTTGTTTGCATCACTTCCACACGCCTTTGCGGCCCGGCCTATGTGCTACGGCAGAAGGGCGACGATCGTCGGCAATGCCAGGGACAACGTCATCCGGGGTACTCGGCGCGCCGATGTGATCGTGGGGCGCGCCGGAGACGACCGGATCCTGGGCCGTGGCGGGCGGGATCGTATCTGTGGCGGCAGCGGCGACGACAGGATTTCAGGTGGCAACCGGCCCGACCTGATGAACGGCGGCGGCGGTTCCGACGGCATGACGGGGGGCACCGGGGGTGACATCATCTACGGGGGAACCGGGATCGACGGCCTGACCGGGGGCAGTGGCAGCGATTTCCTGCGCGGGGGCACGGGCGGCGACACCCTCACCGGTAAGGACGGAAACGACGTGGCCCGGGGCGGAACCGGAGAAGACCTCATAACGGGCAATGACGGCGACGACAATCTGGCGGGGGAGGACGGCAACGACAGGAGAATCTCGGGCGACGACGGCGACGACCTCCTGTGGGGAGGGGAAGGTCACGACCTCTATATGTTTGCCGGTGAGGGCAAGGACCGGGCCTTCGGCGGCAACGGAAACGACTACGTCGCCGGCGAGGAAGGCGATGACCCCGAGTTGTCCGGCGGTGACGGGATCGACGCAGTCGAGGGCGGCGACGGCAACGACGGGTCCATCTCGGGGGGCCCGGGGAACGACCGCATCACCGGTGGTAGCGGAAACGATGTGTTGGACGGCGGCGAGGGCGATGATTCCCAGATAGACGGCAATGACGGCGACGACGTCCTCAGCGGCGGTGACGGAAACGACCGGCCGTCGGGCGCTGACGGAGCGAACGGTATGTCCGGGGGCCCGGGCATCGATCTGATCGACGGCGGCGCCGGGGACGACACCGCGGACGGCGGGGACGGAGATGACACCATTGACGGCGCCGAGGGCAACGACACCCTCGCCGGAGCGGCCGGCTTCGACATCCTGACCGGCGCCGGCGACGACGACGTCCTCTCGGGCGGCAGCGACAATGACAATCTCGACGGCGGTGACGGAGTCAACACGAACGACGGTGGCGACGGCGAAGACACCTGCATCAACCCCACCATGGACGAGGGCGCGACCAACTGCGAGTTGCCCCCTCCCGCCCCCTAGAGGGGCGCGGGGGCAACCGCAACCAAAGCAACGGAGGTCGTGCGCATCTAACCGTCCTTGCTAACCTCGCAGGATGGATCAGGCGCAACAGCGGTCGTTTGCAGTCATAAGCCATGTCGACCACGGCAAGAGCACGCTGTCTGATCGACTCCTGCAGATCACCGGGACCGTTTCGGACCGGGACATGCGGGAGCAGTTCCTCGATCGCATGGACCTCGAGCGCGAGCGCGGCATAACGATCAAGGCTGCGGCCGTCCGAATGAGTTACACGACAGCCGATGAGACCACCTATCAGCTCAACTTGATCGATACTCCCGGCCACGTCGATTTCGGCTACGAGGTGTCGCGCTCACTGGCTGCTTGCGAGGGAGTCTTACTGCTGGTCGATGCCGCACAGGGAATCCAGGCGCAGACTCTGACGAATCTGTACCTTGCGGTGGACGCAGGCCTCGAGGTCATCCCCGTGCTGAACAAGATCGACCTTCCGGCTGCGCAGCCCGAGAAGTACGCCGCGGAGATTGCCAGCCTGATCGGCTGCGATGTGGCGGACATCTTCCAGATCTCCGCCAAGACCGGCCAAGGGGTGCCGGAGCTTCTCGATGCGATCGTCGAGCGCATACCCCCTCCTTCGGGCGATCCGGACGCCCCGCTGCGGGCTCTCGTGTTCGACTCTGTATATGACGTCTACCGGGGCGTGGTTGCGTACGTAAGGG
>JACDDL010000215.1 GCA_013817045.1 Actinomycetota bacterium
CTCTCACTCTCACTCTCCAAGAAGCGGCCCTGATCGGCCGACCCCGACCTTAACTCTCGCACGCTTTGGCGGCCGCAGGCCTCCATGGATTAGGCTCTCGCCTGGTGAGAGAGACAGGGTTCGTTCTCGAGGGTGGGCCGACCGTGTGAAGGAGGGCGCGAGCTACGACACCGAGTGGGCGCGTCGCCCCGTGGCCCGCACAGTCCGAGAAGTAATCTTGAAGAAGGTGCTGAGCCCGGCCATCGACCACTACACCGACACCCGCATCTCGGGCGAGGAGGTATTCGGCTCGGTTGCGCCCCCCGTGCTCTTGGTGTCGAATCACTCGAGCCATCTGGACACCCCAATCATCCTGAAATCCCTTCCGAGAGACTGGCGCCGGCGCACCGCAGTGGTTGCGGCGGCCGACTACTTCTACAAGAACCGGGCGGTTGCATTGCTTGTGTCGCTTGCGTTCGGGACCATCCCAATCGAGCGGGCGCGCCTGTCACGAGACTCCGCCGGGCTCATAGACCGGCTCATAAGCGGGGGCTGGAACCTGCTCATGTACCCGGAGGGCACACGGTCGCGCAACGGAAGCATGGGCAGACTTCGATCCGGCGCAGCTTTTCTGGCGGTTGAACACGCGATACCGGCATTGCCGCTCTACGTGGAGGGAACACACGAAGCGATGCCACCCGGCCGGGGGTGGCCCAAGCATCACCCTGTCACTCTCCATGTCGGCTCGCCGCTCCGTCCTATGGCCGGAGAGGACCATCGTGCCTTCACCAAGCGATTACAGCAGTCACTTGACGCCATGGTGACGGGGGCGCGACCGCCACCCAAGGCAAACGTCCGTTAACTTGTATCCAGTTCGGTTGGATCCAGATAGCGCCTTGGGGGCGACGTAGCAGGACAAGACTGGGAGGTGGCATGAGCATATTCACTGCCGAGCTCATAGGCACAGCAATACTGATTCTGTTGGGTGACGGAGTGGTAGCGGCGGTTCTGCTCAACGAGTCGAAGGCACAGAATGGCGGCTGGATAGTGATTACCTTGGGGTGGGGATTGGCAGTCGCCGTAGCAGTCTTCGCCGTCGTCGCGTTTACGGGGGCGCACATCAATCCCGCGGTGACGATCGGTTTCGCAAGCATCGGCTTGACTGAGTGGGGAGATGTCCCGCTCTACATCGCGGGTCAGTTTGCCGGCGCCATCATCGGCGCATGCCTTGTCTACCTCGCCTACCTCCCCCACTGGGGCATCACCGAGGACCCCGGGCTCAAGCTGGCGGTCTTC
Source organism: Actinomycetota bacterium (assembly GCA_013817045.1). GTDB lineage: Bacteria > Actinomycetota > CADDZG01 > CADDZG01 > WHSQ01 > JACDDL01. The sequence goes on from JACDDL010000215.1 coordinate 1,276, forward strand.
TCGACCGGGCCCGCGATCCGCAAGTACGGCGCCAACGTGATCACGGAGGTTATCGGCACCTTCATGCTCGTCCTGGGAGTGCTCGCAGTTACGTCCGATCCCGGCTTGGCGGACAGCGGGCTCGGCCCGCTTCTTGTGGGTCTCCTGGTAGTCGGCATCGGCCTTTCTCTGGGTGGTCCCACGGGTTATGCCATCAACCCGGCTCGTGATCTCGGCCCTCGCATCGCCCATGCGGTGCTGCCTATTGCCGGCAAAGGCGGGTCCGATTGGGGCTACGCCTGGGTACCGGTGTTGGGCCCGATCATCGGCGGAGTGCTGGGCGCAGCTTTCTGGTACAACGTCTTCCCGCAGTAGCCGGACCGGCCCTCGCGGATCGCAGCACCGGAAGGAAAGTGAGGCAAGATGAAGAAACTCATCAACAATCCCGAAGACGTCGTTACCGACGCCCTCGAGGGAATCCAAGCCGCCCACGGTGACGTCCTGAAGGTCGCCATCGATCCCCATTACATCTGCCGAGCGGACGCGCCCGTGCAGGGGAAGGTGGCTCTGGTATCGGGTGGCGGCTCCGGGCATGAGCCAATGCACGGCGGATTCGTCGGCCCGGGAATGCTCGACGCCGCCTGTCCCGGCGAGGTGTTCACCTCTCCAACGCCCGACCAGATGCTCGAAGCCACCAAGGCCGTGGACGGAGGGGCAGGCGTGCTCCACATCGTCAAGAATTACACCGGTGATGTTCTCAACTTCGAGATGGCCGCCGACCTCGCTCGAGAAGAGAGCATCGAGGTCGAAGCGGTTGTCGTCGATGACGACGTGGCCGTTCAGGACAGCCTTTACACCGCCGGGCGACGCGGCGTCGGCGCCACAGTTCTCGCCGAGAAGATCTGCGGAGCGGCTGCCGAGGACAAACGATCGTTGAAGGAAGTCGCGGACCTGTGCAGGAAAGTCAACGGGAACGCCCGGAGTATGGGGATGGCGCTGACGTCGTGCATCGTTCCGGCAGCCGGGGCCCCAACGTTCGATTTGGGCGAGGACGAGATGGAGATCGGCATAGGCATTCACGGGGAGCCTGGTCGCGAGCGAATTTCTCTGGCGCCGGCCAAGGAAGTCGTGGAGCGCCTTGCGGGGCCGATCGTCGACGACCTGTCTCTGCAACAAGGAGACAACGTCCTGGCCTTTGTCAACAGCATGGGCGGCACGCCCTTGATCGAGCTCTATATCGTGTTCAACGAGCTCAAGAAGCTGCTGTCGGGTCGCGGCGTCAACATCGCCCGCAATCTGATCGGGCCCTACATCACGTCGCTCGAGATGGCCGGGTGCTCCATCACGCTGCTGAAGCTGGACGATGAGTTGACGAGGTTGTGGGACGCTCCGGTGACCACCCCCGGGCTCACATGGGGGGCATGATCACAGCCGAAGCAACACCGAGGCGGGGCCTTTGACGATGCCGGTCCAATATGCGGACGTGGTCGCGTGGGTGAAGGCCTTTGCCTCTGCGATCGAAGAGGGCAAGGACTATCTGACTCAACTCGATTCGGCCATTGGTGACGCCGACCACGGCACTAACATGCACCGCGGCTTCCAAGCTGCCGTCCGAAAGCTCGAGGAATTCCCAGGCGACGACATCGGGGCCGCTCTGAAGGGCGTCGGTATGACCCTCGTATCAAAGATAGGAGGCGCCGGCGGGCCGCTGTACGGCACCTTTTTCATGCAGATGGGCACCGCGCTGGCGGGCAAGTCCGAGCTGGAAGCAGGTGACTGGGCAACGGCGGTCGAGGCTGGGGTCAAAGGGGTCCAGACACGAGGCAAGGCGGAACCGGAAGAAGCGACAATGCTCGATGCGTTGCTCCCGGCCGTCCAGGCGCTCAAGGAGTCCGTCGGTGACGGGTCCTCCTTGGAAGCTGCGCTCATCGAGGCCACCGAAGCGGCCGAGGGGGGCATGAAGGCAACTATCCCGATGATTGCCCGCAAGGGCCGTGCAAGCTATCTGGGCGAGCGCAGTGTCGGCCATCAGGATCCCGGAGCAACCTCGTCTTACCTGCTGATGAAAGCTGCTTCAGACGTGTTGGCAACAAAGAATGCCTCGTGAGCAAGAGCCGGCGGGCCAAAGGCTCACGGGGTTGGTCAAGACCGCGTCATAGAGGGCGCGGAAGGGAGGGTATGTAATGGCGGACTACGTCGCAGCAATAGACCAAGGGACGACCAGTACACGATGCATGGTGTTCGATCACAGCGGACAGGCCGTGAGTGCGGACCAGAAAGAGCACGAGCAGATCTACGCGAAGGCGGGCTGGGTCGAGCACGACGCCAACGAGATCTGGGAGCGCACCCAGGAGGTCGTGCGGGGGGCGCTCGACAAGAAGGGGCTTGGACCGGACGACATCGCCGCCCTCGGCATCACCAATCAACGAGAGACAACTGTTGTATGGGACAAGAACACGGGCGAGCCGGTCATGAATGCAATCGTGTGGCAAGACACCCGTACGGACAAGATCTGCCAGGAGCTCAGCAAAGACGGAGGGGACGACCGCTTTCGTCCCAAGACCGGGCTGCCACTTGCAACCTACTTCTCGGGGCCCAAGATCAAATGGATTCTCGACAACGTAGACGGGGCACGCGAGAAGGCGGAGAACGGTGATGTCCTCTTTGGAAACCTCGATGCATTCCTGATCTGGAAGCTCACCGGAGGCCCCGACGGCGGTGTGCACATAACCGATGTCACCAACGCGAGCCGCACTTTGATGATGGATCTAGAGACCCTCGAGTGGGACGACGAGATTCTTTCCACTCTGGGCGTTCCGCGCGCAATGCTCCCGGAGATCCACAGCTCGAGCGAGGTGTACGGAGAAGCAGGCGACTTCGGTGGATTGCAGATCGGCGGAGCGCTGGGCGACCAGCAGGCGGCCGTGTTCGGCCAGACCTGCTTCTCGGTGGGCGAGGCCAAGAACACCTATGGGACGGGCAACTTCCTGCTGCTCAACACGGGGAACGAAGCCGTCCAGTCCAAGAACGGCCTGCTGACGACGCTCGGCTACAAGATCGGCGATGAGGCACCCGTCTATGCCCTCGAGGGTGCGATCGCAATCACGGGAGCCCTCGTCCAGTGGGTGAGAGACAACCTCGGCATGATCGGCGCGGCGCCGGAGATCGAAGACCTCGCAAAATCCGTCGAGGACAACGGCGGCTGCTACTTCGTGCCGGCCTTCTCGGGCCTGTTTGCTCCTTACTGGAAGGGCAGCGCTCGTGGTGTGATCGCAGGGCTCACACGTTATGTGAACAAGGGCCACATTGCGCGTGCCGTCCTCGAGGCAACCGCCTGGCAGTCCAAAGAGGTGGTGGACGCTATGAACGCCGATTCCGGAGTCGACCTCACCGCGCTCAAAGTCGACGGCGGCATGGTTGCCAACGAGACGTTGATGCAGTTCCAGGCCGACGTGCTCGGCGTACCCGTCATACGGCCCACGGTCGCCGAGACAACGGCACTGGGCTCCGCCTATGCGGCAGGACTGGCGGTGGGCTTCTGGAGCGAGCTCGACGAGCTTCGGGACAACTGGGGCAAGGACAAGGAATGGGAGCCTCAGATGGAAGAAGACGAGCGCGCCAAGCAGTATGCGATGTGGAAAAAAGCCGTTACCAGGACGTTTGACTGGATCGAGTAATTGCTCCGAGGCGGCCCCCTCCTCCAGATCACGCAGGCCTTAAGTG
>JACDDL010000216.1 GCA_013817045.1 Actinomycetota bacterium
GAGCGCCCCTGCATCGCCGATGGCTGCGTGTCTCGTCGCTCACGTACCTCCAGGTACGCTCGACTCCTCGCGCCTTGCCCTCGGCGCGCCGGGACGCTCTCGGTGCAGGCGCTACTTGCGCGACGAGCCACGAGGGGCATTCAGCCCCTGGCCGACTGCGGCACTAGACGGTAGACATCGAAAACCGAATCGACCCTGCGGATGCTTTCGATGACATGGTGAAGGTGGCTTGGGTCTGCCAACTCGAAGGTGAAGGTCAGCGTCGCAATGCCATCGCGCCCTGTGCGTGTGGACGAGGACACTATCAGGATCCCCTGATCGGACATTGCGGTGGTGATATCGCGGAGTAGCTTGGTGCGATCGAGAGCCTCGATCTGTATGGCAACGTTGAATGTTCCCTGCTGGCGTGTGTCCCACCAGACTTCGGCCATTCGCCCTTCGTCGGAGTTCTTGAGTGACCTGACGTTGGGGCAGTCCTGCCGGTGAACGGAGACGCCTCGCCCCTTGGTCAGCCAACCCACGATTGGGTCCCCAGGCACGGGCGTACAGCACCGCGCCAGCCGCACCAAGAGGTCGTCGACGCCCTCGACCACGACCCCTTTGCCGCGCGGACGCTCGCGCCCGCGTCGAGGCGCCTCGTCGAAGTTGGGCTCCTTTTCCTCGGGCTCGAACACCCTGATCACCCGGTTCGTAACCGATTGTGGAGACAGGTGCCCCTCGCCAATGGCCACGTGCATCGCGTCGAGATCCGGATAGCTCAGGTCCTCCGAAACCTGCTTGAGCACCGTGGTCTTGCTGATCTTTGTGATCGGCAGCCCCTGTTTCCGCATCGCCTGCGTAAGCGCTTCGCGACCTTGTGCCAAGGCGTCTTCGCGCCGCTCACGTGTGAACCACTGCCGCACCTTGTTGCGCGCCCTTGGGGTCTTGACGATGTGAAGCCAATCTCGCGAGGGGCCCGACGGTCCTTTCGACGTGATCACTTCGACCGTGTCTCCAGAGACAAGCTCATGGTTCAACGGCACCAGACGCCCGTTCACACGAGCTCCTATGGTTCTGTGCCCTACTTCGGTGTGGATGGAGTAGGCGAAGTCAATCGTCGTCGCTCCACGGGGCAGCTCCTGGACGTCTCCTTTGGGAGTGAAGACAAACACCTCATCGGAGTAGAGGTCGATCTTGAGGGACTCCATGAACTCGCGCGGATCGGCAGAATCACGCTGCCAGTCCATCATGCGCTGTAGCCAGGCGATTTCCTGTTCTGACACTTTGCCGCGACGCTGCTCCTTATAGAGCCAGTGTGCTGCGATGCCCAGCTCGGCGGCCTGGTGCATCGTCTGCGTCCTTATCTGGATCTCCATCGGCCGGCCCTCCGGGCCGATCACCGTGGTGTGAAGAGATTGATACATGTTGAACTTTGGCATCGCAATGTAGTCTTTGAAGCGTCCCGGCACCGGGGTGAAAAGGGTGTGCAAGGCACCCAATGCGCCGTAACAGTCCCGAACGCTCTCGACCACCACACGAATGCCTACGAGGTCGAATATCTCATTGAACTGCTTGCCTCGGAGCACGATCTTTTCGTAGATCGAATACAGGTTCTTCGGACGGCCCAGGACTTCGGCCTTGATCTTCACCTCGCGCAATTTGGCAGCGATCTCATCGGACACCTCATCGAGCATTCGCTCACGCTGCGGCTGACGCTGTTGTACCAGTGTCACTATCTCGTCGTACCGCTTGGGGTGAAGAGTCTTGAATGCGAGATCTTCGAGCTCCCACTTCGCTGCGTACATACCCAGGCGGTGAGCAAGGGGGGCATAGATTTCGAGCGTTTCCGTGGCGATAAGCTCGCGCTTCTCGGGTGCAAGCGGCTCGAGGGTGCGCATGTTGTGCAGCCGGTCGGCGATCTTGATGAGCAACACGCGCACATCACGGGCCGTCGCAACGATCATCTTGCGGAGGCTTTCGGCGCGCCCCTGTTCTTTGGTGCGCAAATGCATCTTGTCCAGCTTCGTGACTCCGTCGATGAGAGCCGCCACGTCATAGCCGAGCTCGGCCTCGACCTTCGAGAGGCTCAATGACGTGTCTTCCACCGCATCGTGGAGAAGGGCGGCCGTGAGAGTGGTGATGTCGAGGCCCAGTCCCGCCAGAATCATGGCGACCGCCACCGGGTGGCTGATGAAGGGGTCACCCGATTTCCTCACCTGACCGGAGTGTGCGGCGTCGGCCATTGCAAAGGCCCGCTCGATCGGCCTGGTGTCGGCTCTGGGTCTCGTCTTCTTGACCTCTCGGAGCAACCCGCCCAGGGACGGGTTGACCGGGCGCGCCCGCGCTCTGTTCAGCACCCCTTTGACCCTCCTGGGCCCGGTTGGGGGCGAGGGGGCCTGAATGCCGTCATCGGGTTGCTGGATCACACCCATAGTCCATTGTAGGAGCTAGCAGCGCCCAAGGCCCAGCGCCGGTGACCTGCGCACGAACCACCGGTTGCTGCAGCCCCCGAGCCCCCCGGGTTCAGTAGCTGATCAGGCTGAAGAACTCGTATCCCGAGAGCTTGGCGCGGCCCCCCAGGAACGCCAATTCCATGATCGTCGCTATCCCGGCGACCTGTCCCCCGCACTGCTCGGTGAGAAGGGCGGTCGCCCGCGCGGTTCCCCCGGTGGCCAGCACGTCGTCGACGACCAGGATGCGCTCCCCCGGCTCGATGGCGTCGCGATGGATCTCGAGCCTGTCGGTGCCGTACTCGAGCTCGTACTCCTGCGAAGATATCTCCCAGGGAAGCTTGCCGGCCTTCCGCACGGGGATAAGGCCCGCGGTGAAACGGTACGCCAGCGGAGCGGCGACCATGAAGCCGCGCGCCTCGATGCCCAGGACCTTGTCGATTGCGTCCCGGTCGAAGTGGTGTGCGATGGCATCGATCGTGTAGGTGAACGCCTTCTTGTCGGCAAGAAGGGGCGTGATGTCCTTGAAGACAACCCCCGCTTTCGGGAAATCAGGGATGTCCCTGATCGTCTCCTTGAGCCAGTCGTGATCTGGTTCAAATGGCATGGGGTCTCCTTTTCACCGGCGCTTCCGCCGCTTTGCCTTCTTGGAGCCGGCCTGCGGCCTCGAGGCGGAGCGAGAGGTCGATGCCGTAGGTCTCGGGGAGGCAGCAGCCATCTCGGGAGCAGGTGGTCTAACGCTCGCCCCGACTGCGCCGGGCGCTGCGCCGGCGGGTGCAGACCGGCCCCGTTGTGCTTCCCGCAGCACCTTTGCCCGGACGTTGCGGTACTTGGGCTCGCGTTCCTTCCACAACGAAAGCACCGGAGTGGCTACAAAGATAGACGAGTAGGCACCAATCACCAACCCGACGAACAGCGCCAGGGAAAGGTCCTTGAGCGTCTCGGCGCCCAGGAGGCCTGCACCCACGAACAACAGCGCCGCTACCGGAAGCAGAGTTGCAAGTGAGGTATTCAGGGAGCGCATGAACACTTGATTCAACGCCAGGTTGGCAGCGCCCTGGTAGGTCATGCGGCCGGTTGTCGCAAGTGCGCTGGTGTCCTCCTCGACTTTGTCGAACACGACGACGGTGTCGTACAGCGAGTAGCCGAGGATGGTAAGGATCGCGATCACGGTCGACGGAGTGACTTCGAAGCCGACGAGCGAGTAGATCCCGGCGGTAATAAGGAGGTCGTGGGTGAGTGCGATGAGGGCGGCGACCGCCATCTTCCATTCGAAGCGCCAGGAGATGAACACAAGGATGACCAGCATGAAGATGACAAGGGCCCTGATGGCCTTCGACGTTATCTCGTTGCCCCACTCGCTGCCGATGCGCTGGTTGTTGGTGTCGGCGACCGACGCGCCGGTGACATCGCGCACGGCGCTCACGACCCGGGCCTGCTCCTCGGGATCTGCAACCTCTTCCGTTTGCACGTTGACCGTCCTGTCCGCCCCACTTCTGAACACCTGTATCTGAGCGTCGGAGGCCCCCAACGGATCAAGTGCGTCGGCTACCCGCGTCACAACGTCTGCGTCACTCACGGACTCGAGCTCGGGGCCCGACACCGGCGCCTGGATCGACACTCCGCCGACGAACTCGATTCCGTAGTTGAGGCCCCGCCCGACGAGCAATCCCAGGCACAGGAGCACAACGATGCTCGACAGCGTGAACCACAGCTTTCTGCGGCCGAGAAAATCTATGTTCGTCTCGCCCCTGTAGATGCGGCCCAGGCTACCGGTCACGAGCCCAGTCCCAGGGCCTGCCGCATGCCGAACCAACGGCTGCCGGAGAAGCGCTTCGATTGCGCCAGCAAACCGACCGCAGAGCGAGTGTAGAAATAAGCCACGAGCACGTCGGCCAAGGTTGCAAGCCCCAGTGTGAGCGCAAAGCCGCGCACCGGTCCCACGGCGAGGAAGAACAGGATCACTGCCGCCGCGCCGGTGACGAAGTCGGCCACCAGGATCGTGCTGAAGGCGCGCACCATGCCGCGATCCACTGCCGCCCTCATGCTTCTGCCCGAATGCACTTCGTCCTTGAGGCGCTCGAAAGCGACGATGTAAGAGTCGGCCGTTACGCCCACGGACACGATGATGCCGGCGACTCCGGCCAGGCTGAGCGAAAGCCCAGCGGTGGCCCCGAGAAGCGACATGACCGAATAGAGGACGGCCGTGAAGATCGCCAGCCCGCCGACCACAACCAGCCCCAGCGAGCGGTAGTAGACGAGCATGTAGATGATGACCAGCCCAAGGCCGAGAAGTCCGGCGTTCACGCCGGCGTCCAATGAGTCCCGCCCCAGTGTCGGCGACACTTTCTGAACCTCCGACTCGACGAGCGTGATGGGAAGCGCGCCGGTCCTCAGGACGAGGGCCAGGTCCCGTGCCTCCTCCTGGTCACCGACGGTGATGCTGGTGGTCCCCTGGTCGATCCCCTCGCCGCAAACGACGCCGGTAGATCCCGCCTCCCCCGGAGTTTGCATCCCGGCGGCCGACTCGATTGCGCCGTCCAGGA